>DATHAP010000091.1 GCA_035489715.1 Actinomycetes bacterium | reverse complement strand
GTACGCCGCGGCGTCACCCTGGCCGTCGACTACGCGCACGAGCGGGCCGCGCGACCGGCTGCCGGGTCGCTGACGGCGTACCGCAACGGGCGGCAGGTCCCACCCGTGCCGGACGGGACACGCGACCTGACCGCGCACGTGGCCCTGGACGCGTGCGCGGGCGCCGGGGAGGCGGCGGGCGCGACGGCGACGGTCCTTACCGCGCAGGGAGAAGCCCTGCGTGGGCTCGGCGTCGGGGGCGCCCGGCCGGGGCGGACCGAGGCGGAGCGGGACCCGGCCGGCTACCTGGCCGCACTGGCCAGGGCGGGGGAGGCGGCCGAGCTCACCGACCCGGGCGGGCTCGGCGGCTTCGGCTGGCTGCAGCAGGCCATCGCCTGACGGTCGGCGCCCACTGCCGGAGGGTTGAGTCCTCCGGGCGCCGGCGGCTACCAGGGCAGCCGGCGCCCGGAGGGAGTCCGGAGGTCGAGCGCGACCGGCGGCTGCTTCGGGCCGCGACGCTGCACCCGCACGAGGCGCCGCGCGGGGCGCTCCGGCTGTCCGAGGGCATCGAGGGCAGGCCTGCTGCTCGCCATAACTGATTGTCGGCGCGACCACGCCGAAGCATGAGAGGCGGATGCGCGATTCCTGCCTGGCCAGTGTGCACCAGGCGGCATGGGTCGATCAGTCGCGGACCGGCACCGACGAGTAGCCGCGCAGGACGAACGTAGGACGCCGCACCGGCTTGCCGGCCGGTTTCAGCTCGGGGAATCGGGTCAGGAGCGTCGGCAGCGCCGTCTGCAGCTCCATCCGGGCCAGCGGGGCACCGAGGCAGTGGTGCAGGCCGGCGCCGAACGACAGGTGCTGGTTGGGCCGGCGGACGATGTCGAGCCGGTCCGGCTCCGGGAAGGCCGCCGGGTCGCGGTTGGCCGAGCCGAGCAGGGCCGCGATGCGGGTGCCGGCCTCGACGGTCACGCCGCCCACGACGACGTCCTCCTTGGCGGTGCGCTCGAAGAGCTGCAGCGGCGAGTCGTAGCGCAGCAGCTCCTCCACGGCCGGCTCGACGAGGTCGGGCTCGGCGCGAAGCCGGGCGAGGTCGTCGGGGTGGTCCAGCAGGGCGACCATGCCGTTGCCGAAGCCGTTGACCGACGCCTCGTGTCCGGCGTTGAGCAGCAGGATCGCCGAAGCGACCAGCTCGTCGCCGGTGAGCCGCTCCCCCGCCTGCTCCTCGGCCGCCAGGTGGCTGACCAGGTCCTCTCGTGGCCGGGCCCGCCGTTCGTCGGCAAGTGCCCGCATGTAGGCGGCGAACTCCACCGCCGCGGCGACGGCCCGCTCCTCCGCCTCGGGGGTGCGGCCGTACTCGTACATCGCGACGATCGCCTGGGACCAGGGCCGCAGCAGGTGGCGGTCCTCCTCGGGCACGCCGAGCAGCTCGGCCACGACCGCGACCGGCAGCGGCTCGGCGTAGTCGCCGATCAGGTCGAAGCCCTCGGGGTCGACCTGGTCGAGCAGGTCGGCCGTCATCTGCGCCACGCGGGGCCGAAGCCGCTCGACGTGGCCGCGGGCAAAGGACTTGGCGACCAGGGAGCGCAGCCGGGTGTGCACCGGCGGCTCGTTCTCCATCATCTGGTTGCGGTGCAGGTCGTTGAAGGAGGCGAACCGGTCGGCCGGCTGGCGGTCGGTCCAGAGCCGACCCAGCCTGCGGTCGCGCAGCACCTGGTTGGCGTGCTCGTAAGACAGCGCGAGCCACTGGCCGGTCTGCTCGTGCCACACGACGGGCGACCGCCCGCGCAGCGCGGCCAGCGCCGGATAGGGGTCGTCGAGGAAACCCTCGCCGCCGAGGTCGAGTGGCTCCGGGCCGGACGAGGGGACCCCGTGGCCCACGACGTCGGCGACCTCCGACGCGTCGGAGGAGACGCCGTGGCCGACGACCTCGTCGTCCAGCCCGGCGTCGGTGCGTCGGCGCGGGGGCCTCACAGCGTCCTCAGCGTCCTCAGCGTCCTCAGCGTCCTGAGCGTCCTCACAGGGTCACGCTAGGCCCGTCCGGCGCCGACGGGGGCTGCATCCAGCGATCCGGTCGGGCCACCGCCCGGGCCGCCCGGGCCGCGGCCACCTCGGCGTCGAGCAGCGCCCGCGCGTCGGCGGCGTCCCGGTGCGCCGCCACGACGGCCACCGGGCCCGGCGTGGTGTCCACGTGCAGGGTCGCCAGCCGCAGCCGGCGCTGCACCGCGCCCTGGCTGACCCGCACGCTCTGCACCTTCTCGTGCGGCAGCAGGTCGGTCTCGCGGCGCCACCGCCCGCGACGTACCAGGAGGAACCGGTCGTCACTGCCCACCGCCAGCGACCGCCACTGCAGCGGGTCCAGCCAGCGGGCGCGGCGCGGGACGCCCTGCGGAACCACCTGGCGGCTGTCCAGGCCGGGCAGCACGACGGCGAGCAGCCGGGCCGCCTCGTCGCGGGTCGCGACCGGGGCGAGGACGGAGGCCCGCTGCTGCCCGTCGCCGACGTAGCCGGCCACGTTGGCCTCGACCCGCACCCAGCCGCGGGAGCGCCACAGCAGCGGCTCGACGACCCGCACCGCCTGCACGCGGCCGGGCGGCACAGTCTGCGAGCGGGTCTCGAGCAGGCCGCGGCGCAGCCGCAGCCCGTCCGGCGACTCGGCCACCGTGAAGTCGAACTGCCCGACCACGCCGTTCAGCCCGGCCGGCACCGCGACGAGCAGGAACGGGATGGCCAGGCCGAGCAGGGTGACCTCCCCGCTGACGCCGGCCACCACGACCATCACCACCACCGCCACCAGCCCGCCGACCAGCCCCCCGGTGCGGGCCTGCGCCTCGACGAGGCGGCCGAGCGGCACCGTGAGCAGGACCCGCTCCGGCGCCACCGGTGCCGGGTCGCTGCCGTGGTCGAGCCCGGCGGCGCGGGCGAGCAGCTCGGCCCGCAGCTGCTGCGCGGCCGGCTCGGACAGGTAGGCGAGCGGTGCCTCGGACGACGACCCGCCGGCCACCTCGAGCCGCAGCTCCGCGAGGCCCAGCGCACGAGCGACCAGCGGGCGCACGACGTCGACGGCCTGCAGCCGGTCGAGACGGACCTGGCGGGACCGGCGGAACAGCACCCCGGTCTCGAGCCGGAGGTCGTCGCGGCCGACCCGGTAGTGCGTGCGCCGCCAGGACAGCCAGCCGTAGGCGATGCCGACCGGGATGCTGGCGGCGATCGCGAGGAAGAGGTAGCCGGGCGACACGTCGCCGTACATCTGCTGCAGGGCGACGGCGACGACGGCGGCGAACACCTTCCACCCGCGAAGCACCGGGGTGAGCGGGTGCAGCCGGCGGAAGGTGCCGGTGTCCGCCGCTGCGTCGTCCGGCGCTGCCTCGGGTGCATCAGTCACGGCTACAGGCCCGCGGCCGTTGCCTCGCCGCGGGCGGCCAGCCGGTCGCGCAGGCGGGCGGCCTCCGCCGGGACGAGGCCGGGGATCGACGCGTCGGTGGCCGCCGCCGCTGTGTGCAGTTGGACGGTGGCCAGCCCGAACCGGCGGTCCAGCGGCCCGGCGGTGACGTCGACGAACTGCATCCGGCCGTACGGCACCACGACCAGCTGCCGCCGGAGCACGCCACGGGTCACCAGCAGGTCCTCGGCCCGCTCCGCGTAGCCCCACGAGCGCACGGTGCGGCCCACGACGGCCCACACCCAGGCCAGCCCGAGCAGGGCGACGAGGGCGGCCAGCGCGCCGAGCCAGGCGTGGACCAGCCAGAGCAGGACTGCGAGCAGCACGCCCAGCGGCACCCACACGACGAGCAGGCCGATCCGGCGCACCGTCGCCAGGCGCGGGGACACCCGCACCCAGGGCTCACCGGGCGGGTCGAAGGGCTCGCTCACGGGGCCGACGCTACCCACCGGCCCTCCTCCGCGCCGGGCCGCGCCCCGCATGGTGTCGTGGCGCTTCCCGACTGCGCGGCACGGCTGGCAGACTCGGCGCCGATGAGCACCGGCCCGGTCGAGCGCACCGTCGGTCTCGGCGCGGGGGCGGCCGAGGTGGCGGGCGACCGGCTCGCCACCCAGGACATGGTCCTCAACATCGGGCCGCAGCACCCCGCGACGCACGGTGTGCTGCGGCTCCGGCTCACCCTCGACGGCGAGCGCATCCTCGCCGCCGAGCCGATCGTCGGCTACATGCACCGCGGCGCCGAGAAGCTCTTCGAGGTCCGCGACTACCGGCAGATCATCGTGCTGGCCAACCGGCACGACTGGCTGTCGGCGTTCGCCAACGAGCTGGGGGTCGTCCTTGCGGCCGAGCGGATGCTCGGCATGGAGGTGCCGGTCCGCGCGACCTGGGTCCGGACGCTTCTGGCCGAGCTCAACCGGGTGCTCAACCACCTGATGTTCCTCGGCAGCTACCCGCTCGAGGTCGGCGCGATCACGCCGATCTTCTACGCCTTCCGTGAGCGCGAGACCGTGCAGGCCGTCATGGAGGAGCTCTCCGGCGGCCGCATGCACTACATGTTCAACCGGGTGGGCGGGCTCAAGGAGGAGCTGCCGGCCGGCTGGACCGGCCGGGCGCGCACCGCGGTGCACGAGGTGCGTCGACGGTTGCCCGACATCGAGAACCTCATCCTGGGCAACGAGATCTTCCGGGCCCGGACGCGTGGTGTCGGGGTGCTCCCACCCGAGCTCGTGAGGGCGTACGGCGTCAGCGGACCCATCGCCCGCGCCTCCGGGCTGGACATGGATCTGCGCCGGGACGAGCCGTACCTGGCCTACGGCGAGCTGGACGTGCCGGTCGTCACCCGGACCGAGGGCGACTGCCTGGCCCGCTTCCAGGTGCTGCACGGGCAGCTGCGGGCGTCGCTCGACCTGGCCGACGCGTGCCTCGACCGGCTGGCTGCGCTGCCGCCGGGACCGGTGACCACCCGGCTGCCCAAGGTGCTCAAGGTCCCCGAGGGGTCGACCTACGCGTGGACCGAGAACCCGCTGGGCCTCAACGGCTACTACCTGGTGTCCCGGGGCGAGAAGACGCCGTGGCGGCTCAAGCTTCGCTCGGCGTCGTTCAACAACGTGCAGGTGCTGACCGAGCTGCTGCCCGGGACGCTGGTGGCCGACATGGTGGCGATCCTGGGGTCGACGTTCTTCGTGGTCGGCGACGTCGACAAATGATGTGGTCGGCGACGTCGTCAAGTAGCGCGGTCGGCGACGTCGACAAGCAGCGAATGATCGACTGTGCGCCGACACACCGGTCCGTCGGCGTGTCCGGTGCCGCAGCGCACAGTCGAGCGGGTGAGCGGGGCTGCAGGTGGCTCAGGCGATGCGGCGGGTCTCCCGGCCGGCCGAGCCGGCGTCGGCGGTCGTGGCGGCCGCGGCGACCTCGGCGGCCGGGTCGGCGGGCTCGGACCCGCGGTCGGTGGCCGGGTCGAGCAAGGTGCGCTCGGGCAGGTCGGAGAGCACGATCTCGGTGCGTGCGGTGTCGGGCGAGCGGTCCGCGCTGGCGAGGGCGGCCGCCATCTCGCGATCCAGGGTGCGCCCGGCCGTGCGGGCCAGGGCGAGCCGGACGAGGGGCAGCTCGAGGGCGACCGGCGGGTCGGCCACCGGCATGGCGGCGGGGCCGTGCGCCGGGGCGGTCAGCTGGTCGCGGGTCGTGGCCAGCTGCTCGCGGGTGGCGGACAGCTCGCCGCGGGTGGCGGTCAGGTCGAAGGCCAGGGTCGTGGCGGTGGCCTCCGCGGCGGCGACCGCCTCGCGCATCTGCGCGACGGTCACCCGCAGGGCGACGACCTCGGCATCGAGGGCGGCCAGCCGGGCCTTCTGGCTGGACCGGAAGAGGCGGCCGAGCGAGCCGCCCACCGCGCCGGAGAGGGCCCGCCCCCACACGACGAAGCGACGAGGCCTACGGTGCCGTCCCGGTGACATGAGCCGGACGGTACGCCGGTCGGAGCCTCAGATGGTGGCAACACGCCCATAGGCATCATCAGCAACGCTAGTCACGGGAGTCACATGAGCATCACGCTGCTGGACTGGCGGCGCTCCGTCGCCGCGCTCTATGCCGGCGTCCGGGCCGAGCCGGACCCGGCGGCCGGCCACGAGCTGTGGCGGACCGGGCGGGACCACCTGCTGGCCCACCACCCCAGCTCGCCGCTTCTTCCCGAGGACCGGGACGCCTTCACGGGTGCCCGGGTGGCGCCGTACGACCCGGCCCTGCGTTTCGTCCTCGAGGTGGATCCCGACGTCGAGCCGCACCGCCTCGAGGTGCCGACCGCCACCGACGGCGTCGTGCCCTTCGAGCGCTTCGGCGTGCTGCACCTGCCGGCCGACGGACCGGTGCCGGGCGACCTGGACGTGTGGTGGCTCGACTCCTACGGCGGCGGCGTCTTCGTGCCGGTCAAGGACGGCCTGGCCGGGCGCGAGACGTACGGCGCGGGGCGCTACCTGGTCGACACCGTCAAGGGCGCCGACCTGGGCGGCGAGATCGACCTGGCCACCGGGCGCGGCAGCCTGGTCGTCGACCTGAACTTCGCCTACAACCCGTCCTGCGCCTACGACCCGGCGTGGATGTGCCCGCTGGCCCAGCCCGGGAACACGCTCGCCGCCCCGGTGCGGGGCGGCGAGCTGTATCCCGTGCGGGTCGACTGACCGCTGGCGGTCGCCCCTACGAGGAGGCGAGGGCCGCGTCGGAGGAGAAGACCAGGCCGACCGAGATCTTGCCCTGCTGCAGCGCGGTCTTGGTGAGCGGGCCGCCGGCGTCGAGGGACGAGAAGCTGTCGATCGCCAGGCCGTAGGTGTCCTCGAGACCGGGCTGGCAGAACGGCCGCTCCGGGCACTCCGGCGGGCCGCCGAGGACGAGGCCGGAACCGCACTCCTCGGCCAGGTCGGACAGCGTCTCGACACCGTGCTCGTCGGCGAACCCGGTGGTCACGGCGAACGAGTTGACGTCTTCCGCCTCGGACGGCTCGCCGAAGACGAGGCCGACCTGCTCCCCCAGGTCGGTGAGCCCCTCGACGGTCGCGTCCAGGTCGCCGCTGGCCACCGGCTCGGCCTCAGGGCCGTTCAGCGCCTTGTTGAGCGTCTCGGTCAGCGTGCCCGCGTACTCCGGGATGACGTCGATGGT
This sequence comes from Actinomycetes bacterium, assembly GCA_035489715.1. Taxonomy (NCBI): domain Bacteria; kingdom Bacillati; phylum Actinomycetota; class Actinomycetes; species Actinomycetes bacterium. The sequence continues at coordinate 24,855 of DATHAP010000091.1, read as the reverse complement.
GCCCTTCTCCAGCGCCGGCAGGTAGACCTCGCGGTTGCCGAGCTGCTTGACGCTCGCGTCGAAGCCGGCCGCGTCGAGCACCTCGGCATAGATGTTGCCCAGCGTGGCGTTCTCCGAGAAGTTGGCGTGGCCGACCACGATCTTGCCCTCCCCGCCGGAGAGGCCGTCGGCGAGACCCTCGTCCTCGACGAACTGCTTGGCGACGTTGGGCGAGGTCTCTCGGTCGACGTCGGTCTGCTTGTTCAGCGAGATCAGGGTGTCGGTGTCCAGCGCGTCCGAGACCGAGTTGAGCGCCTCGAGCAGGGCGTCGGACGACGACTCCGCGTTGACCGCCGGGATGATGTTGTCGACCGTCTGCAGCTCCTGGTCGTCCTCGAGCACGACGAGCTGGTCGCCGGCGACCGGTGCGCAGTCGGCCTTGCCGCCCGCTGTGCTGCTGGAGGTCGCCTTGGCCTTGGTGCCGGAGGAGCCGCTGTCGCCGCACGCCGTGAGCGCGAGGGAGAGGAGCAGCACTCCGACGAGTGCGAACGTGCGCGTGCGCATGTGGTGCCCCGCCTTCTGTGTCCCGCCGCCGCGGTCCGTCCGCGTCGGCGCGTGTCTGGCGGGCCACGGAACGGACCCGCAGCCTCCACCCTGACCGCCGGGTGTGACAGTTGCAACCGGAGGCCGGATCACGGACCGGTCACGAAAGGCCGCGACGTCCCCTCCGGAGCGGATGCGCGGTCACGACGCCGCGGTCCGGCTCCGGAGACGCGCTCAGGCCGGGTCGGCGGCCGTCCGCACCGCGCCGCGGCCGCGCCGCAGGGGGCGGCGCTGGCGTCCGGGCGTGACGGCGTGCTGGACCAGCGCGAGGGTGCCCTCGGTGAGCAGCGCCAGCAGCGCCACCAGGATGCCGCCGGCCAGGATCTGCGGCCGGTCCTGCTGGCCGAACCCGTCGGTGATGATCCGACCCAGCCCGCCGCCGCCGACGAGAGCCGCGAGGGTGGCGGTCGCGACGACCTGCACCGAGGCGGTGCGGAAGCCGGCTGCGATCAGCGGGACGGCCAACGGCAGCTCGACCCGCAGCAGCACGGCGGAGCCGGACATGCCCATGCCCCGCGCGGCCTCCACCACGTCCGGGTCGACCTCGCGCACGCCGACGTAGGCGTTGGTCAGCAACGCGGGGATGGCGAACAGCGCCAGCGCGATGATCGTCGCCCGGTTGCCGAAGCCGATCGCCGTCGAGGCGAAGATGGTGAGAAGCGCCAGGGTCGGGATCGCCCGTGAGACGTTGGACACGACGACGGTGAACCCGCCGCCACGGCCCAGGTGTCCGAGGACCAGCGCCAGCGGCAGCGCGACGAGCGCGGCGAAGAAGACCGCGAAGCCGGAGATGTAGAGGTGCTCGTAGGTCAGGTAGGGCACCCCCGTCTTGCCCTCGTAGTTGAGCGGGTCGTTGAGCCAGACGATGGCGTCGCCGAGCGTGCTCATCGGCACCGGCACGACCGCGGCGAGGCTCACGAGCGCCTCCTCGCCCAGGGGGTCATCAGCCTCGTCGCCCCGGCGAGCAGGACGTCGAAGGCCAGGCCCAGCGCCACCGTCAGCAGCGACGCCGTCATGATCTCGGCCTTGTAGGTGTTGTTCTGGAAGCCGCGCAGGATCAGCCCGCCCAGCCCGCCGTAGCCGACCACGACGCCGACGGTGACCAGCGCAACCGTCGAGACCGTGGCCACCCGGACGCCGGCCATGATCGACGGGAGCGCCACGGGCACCTCGACCTGCCACAGCATGCGGGTCCGGCCGTAGCCCATGCCGGCGGCCGCCTCCCGCACGTCGGGCGGCACGCCCTGCAGGCCGGTGAGCGTGTTGCGCACCAGGACGAGCAGGGCGTAGATCACCAGTCCGAACAGCACGGTCCGCCGGGTCAGCCCGAACGCGTCCATCGGGGCGATGAAGGCGAAGAGGGCCAGTGACGGGATGGTGTAGAGGACACCGGTGACGCCGAGGACCGGGCCGGCCAGCCACCGGTAGCGGTAGGAGAGGACGGCGAGCGGGAAGGCGATCAGCATCGCGACGAGCACCGTCTCGACGGTCAGCAGCACGTGGTCGACCAGAGCCTGCTCGAGGTCCCCCCGGTTGTCCTGCACGTACTCCCAGGAGAACCATGGGTTAGCCGCCTCCCCCGCGGCCAACACAGGATGAGACGCAGACGCTCCGGACAGGAAGGGCACGGGTGGACGCTACCCACGATCCGATGATCCGACTCGACGGAGTCGGGAAGCGCTACGAGGACGGCACCGTGGCCGTCCATGAGCTCGACCTCGACGTGCCCGAGGGCGAGCTCGTCGTGCTCGTCGGACCGTCTGGCTGCGGCAAGTCGACCACGCTGAAGATGGTCAACCGGCTGATCGAGCCCACGACCGGCCGCATCCTGCTGCAGGGCGAGGACGTCACCCACACCGACCCGGTGCAGCTGCGACGCCGGATGGGCTACGTCATCCAGCAGACCGGGCTCTTCCCGCACCAGGACGTCGCGACCAACGTGGCGACGGTGCCGCGACTGCTCGGCTGGGACAAGAAGCGGGTCCGGTCACGGGTGGGCGAGCTGCTCGAGCTCGTCGGCCTGGACCCGGAGCGCTTCGCCAAGCGCTACCCGCACCAGCTCTCCGGCGGGCAGCGCCAGCGGGTCGGCGTGGCCCGGGCCCTGGCCGCGGACCCTCCGGTGCTGCTCATGGACGAGCCTTTCGGGGCCGTCGACCCGATCGTGCGCGACCGGCTGCAGGCCGAGTTCGTCCGGCTGCAGCGCGAGGTCCGCAAGACCGTGCTGTTCGTCACCCACGACCTCGACGAGGCGGTGAGGCTCGGCGACCGGATCGCGGTGTTCCGCGACGGTGGCCACCTCGAGCAGTACGACGCACCGCCGCGCATCCTGGGCGCCCCTGCCACCGACTTCGTGCGCAGCTTCGTCGGCAGCGACCGCGGCCTCAAGCGGCTCTCGGTGACCACGATCGACGTCGACGACCTCGACCACCCGCCGGTCGTCCACCTCGACGACCGGATCGCCGAGGCGACCTCCTCGCTGCGCAGCGCCGACGCGCGGTGGGGCGTCGTGCTCGACGACCGCGACGGCCTGCACGGCTGGGTGGCGGCGACCGAGTCCGGCGACGGCACGGTGGCGGAACGGGCCCGGCGCATGGAGGCCTGGGTCCCGGTCGGCTCGACGCTCAAGGCCGCGTTCTCCGAGATGCTGCAGCACGACGCCGGCTGGGTCGCGGTGCTCGACGGCGACCGCTACCTCGGCGTGCTCACGCCGACGACCCTGCACGAGGCGCTGCGCCGCTCCGTGGAGTCCGACCTGCAGGGCGTCGCGCGGGACAGCGTGGACCTGGAGACCGTCCCGTCGGCGTGACGGGCGACGTCACGCTCCTCGATGGAGCCCTGCTCGTCGTGGCCGGCCTCGCCGCAGGTCTGGTGGGCAGCGTCGCGGGGCTGGCCTCGATCGTCAGCTACCCCTCCCTGCTCGCCGTCGGCCTGTCCCCCGTCGCGGCCAACGTCACGAACACCGTCGGCATCACCTTCGCCGGCGTGGGATCCACCCTCGGCTCCGGCCCAGAGCTGCGCGGTCAGACGCCCGCCCTGCGCCGCCTCGGCGTCACCTCCGTCGTCGGTGGCCTCGCCGGCGCCGCGCTGCTGCTCGTGACGCCGTCCACGACCTTCGAGAAGCTGGTGCCCTTTCTCATCGGCGGCGCCGCGCTCGCCGTGCTCGCCCGGCCGCGCGCCCATCTCGACGTCGCGACCGGCCGCGGCACCGAGGTCGCGCAGGTGGTCGGCATCCTGCTGGCCTCGCTCTACGGCGGCTACTTCGGCGCCGCGGCAGGGGTGATGATGCTGGCGGTGCTGACCCAGACCTCCGCCCAGCCGCTGCCGCGGCTGATCGCCCTCAAGAACGTGCTGCTCTTCGCCGCCAACGCCGTGGCCGCGCTGTGGTTCGTCGTCGCCGGCCCGGTCGACTGGGCGGCGGCGGTGCCGATCGGCGTGGGGTTCTTCGTCGGCGGCCGGCTCGGTCCGAGCATCGTCCGGCGCGCCCCGGCCGGGCCGCTCCGACTCTTCATCTCGGTCGCCGGGCTCGTGGTCGCGGCGAAGCTGGCCGCAGACGCCTACGGTTGACCGGCGTGGCGACGCAGCGCTGGGTCCTGCACGTGGACCTCGACCAGTTCCTCGCCGCTGCCGAGCTGCTCCGCCACCCCGAGCTGGCCGGCCGGCCGGTCGTCGTCGGGGGCGACGGCGACCCGACCAAGCGTGGCGTCGTGAGCACCGCGTCGTACGAGGCGAGGGAGCACGGCGTGCGCTCCGGCGTGCCGCTGCGCACCGCCGCCAAGCGCTGCCCCGACGCGGTCTTCCTCCCGGTCGACAAGCCCTACTACGAGGAGATCTCGACGGTGGTGATGGCCACCCTGGCGCGCACCGTGCAGGAAGTCGCGGGCCGCGCCGTCGTCGAGGTGCTCGGGTGGGACGAGGCCTTCGTCGCCGCCGACACCGACGACCCCGAGGTCGTGGCCCGCACCGTGCAGCAGCGGGTCCGTGAGGCGACCGGTCTCGACTGCAGCGTCGGCATCGGCCAGAACCCCTTGCAGGCCAAGCTCGCCACCGACTTCGGCAAGCCGGCCGGCGTCTTCCGCCTCACCCACGACACCTGGTGGCAGGTGATGGGCGACCGGCCGACCGACGCGCTGTGGGGCATCGGCGCGAAGACGGCGGCCAAGCTCGCCGGCCTCGGGATCACCACGGTCCGCGAGCTGGCGGCGGGCGACCCCGATGCGCTGGCCCGCCGCTTCGGCCCGGCGACCGGCCCGTGGCTGGTCCGCCGGGCCACCGGCCATGACCCGTCGAAGGTGGTCGACACCCCCTGGGTGGCGCGAAGCCGGGGACGTCAGGTGACCTTCCAGGAGGACCTCACCGACCGGGCCGACGTGCGCCGGGAGCTGCTCGCCCTGGTGCCGGTCGTCACCGCCGACGTCGCGGCCGAGGGACGGCCGGCGGTGCGGGTCGTGGTGACGGTCCGGTGGCGGTCGTTCCGCACCCGGTCCCATGGCCGTACGTTGCCGCAGCCGACCGGCGAGGCCGCCCTGATCGAGGCCGCAGCACTCGAGGCCCTGGCGGACTTCGACGACGACCGGCCGGTGCGGCTGGTCGGGCTGCGTGCCGAGCTCGCGCCACCGTCGTAGGACCCCGCTCCACCCGGTGACCGCGCGGGCGGCCGGCCTCGACGTCGCCGTGCTGCACGACACGATCCGGCTCGAGCCCGGTCACCCCTACCTCGCGCTGCCGATCGCCTTCAGCCGATCCTCGAGCCGCACCTGCGCGACGTCGTCCCCGGCCCCGAGCTGGCCGACCTGCGCCGCGCCGCGGAGGCCGAGCTCGCCCCGCCCGGATGCGGGAGGAACCACCTTCACCCTCGTCCAGACCCTCGCCCGGGTCCCCTGACCCACCAACCGGAAGGAATTGCCATGCGCCTCGCCCCACCCGCCCGCTCCGCCCGCCCGTACGACGTCGCCCGGCACCGGCGCCGCCGCATCTCCGCGGAGAGGCCCTCACGACGGGGGCGCTCGCCAAGATCGGCCCCCCGCCGAGCATCCGGTGAGCTCGCCGGCCGCGCGGTCAGAGGCGGTGCGCCGGGTCGTCCAGGTCCCCCGGCAGGTCCGGACCCTCGTCCCCGCCGCGGATCCGGCAGGCCCGCTCCAGGAGCAGCCCGGCGACCGTGAGCAGAGCAGCGCCGGCGAGCGCTACGACGGCGATGACCGCGCGCTCGCGGCGGCTGACCACGTCGACGCCGGGCAGCAGGAGGAGCAGGTAGCCGAGGTAGAAACCGCCCACGATCGGCCCGACGTGCGCGCTCGCCTTCCCGAGCACCGCCATCCTGGCCACGCCGAGCGGGTTGGGCAGCCGGTCGCTGCGCAGCCGGGAACGGAGTGCGACCCAGCTGACCAGAACGGCGACCGCGAGCACGATGATCCCGACCGGGGCCAGCCAGTCGAGGTCGGGCAGGCTCGTGCCGTGGCGGTCGGCGACCCGCAGCATGCCCCAGACGACCGCCGTCACCACGGCGAGCAACGCAACGAGGGTGGACACCCGGGTCGGCCTCATGCAGGCACCTCGAGCACCAGGTCCGCGCGCCGCCGGACGCCGGACCGGTCCACGGCGGCGAGCAGGTCGGCGACCCGACCCCGCCCCGGCACCTGCGCGGCGGGGTCGACGTCGAGCCATGGCACGAGGACGAAGGCCCGCTCCGCGGCTCGCGGGTGGGGCACCGCGAGGTCCGGCTCGGCCACCCGGAGGTCGCCGACGACGACCACGTCGACGTCCAGCGTCCGCGGGCCCCACCGCACCTCACGCGCCCGGCCGAACGCTGCCTCCACCGCGAGAGACCGCTCGAGCAGCTCCCGTGGGCCGAGCGCGCCCTCGACGAGCACGACCGCGTTGAGGTAGTCGGGCTGGTCCGGCCCGCCGACCGGGGCGGTCTCGTAGACCGGCGAGACCGCCACGACGGTCAGCCCCGGTGTGCCGGCCAACTCCTCGACCGCACCCTGGAGGATGCCCGCCCGGTCGCCCTGGTTGCTGCCGAGCGCGAGGACCGACCGGTGCCGTCGTGCGGCCGGTCCGCCCTGATCGCCGCTCACCGGCTGCGCACGATCGTGACGGCCACGTCGTCGAACGGGACGGTGATGGGCGCCTCCGGCTTGTGCACCGTGACGGCCGCCTCGACCACTCGAGGATCGGCCAGGCAGACGTCCGCGACCCGCTGGGCCAGCGTCTCGACCAACGCCACCGGCTCGCCCACGACGACGGCCAGCACCTGCTCGGCGAGCCGCCCGTAGTCGACCGTGTCGGTGACGTCGTCGCTCCCTGCGGCGGGCCGAAGGTCCAGCGCCAGCTCGACGTCGACGACGAAGAGCTGCCCGGTCGAGCGCTCGGCGTCGTACACGCCGTGGAAGCCGTGTCCCCGCAGACCGCGCAGGACGATGCGGTCACTGCCCTCGGTCACCCGTCCACCTCCTGCGCCGCGAGCACCGGGGAGGCGTGATGCACCCACAGCCGCCAGCCTGCGGCGGTGCGGCGGAACACGTTGGTCGCGACCGCTCTCCCGCCGGCCAGTCCCGGCGACGGGTCGGCCGGCGTCGAGGGCATGCCGGTGAGCATGTTCTCGCCGCAGGTCACGACCGCCGTGTCGCCGGTGACCGAGACCGTCACGTCGGTCAGCACGAACTGGATGTACGACGTGTTGGCCATGATCATCGACCATGAGCGCAGCACCGGGCCGGTGCCGTGCAGCGGCGCCCACCCGGGGTGCACGCAGGTGACGACCTCGGCGGCCGAGTCCTCGAGCCAGACCGCGGTCATCAGGTCTATGTCGCCGGTCTCGAAGGCGTCGTAGAGCGCGGTGTTCGCGGCACGCACCGCCTCGACGTCGCCGGCCCGCGGTTGGCTCTGGTCGGGCTGGTCGTTCACTGGTCGACCCTCGCAGATCGCAGCGCGCGCACGACCCGCAGGGCGTCCGCGGTCGGTCGCGCGGCATGGACCCGCACCGCCCAGACGTCGTCGCGGTCGGCGACGAGCGCGGACAGGACGGCGGTCGCGACGTCGCGCTCCTCGACCGGTCGCAGCTCGCCGTGCGCGTCGGCCAGCAGTGCGCCGAGGAAGCCCTTGCGCGACGCGCCGACCAGCAGCGGGCGGCCGAGGCGGGCGACCTGGTCGAGCGCCGCGAGCAGCGACCAGTTGTGCTGGGCGTCCTTGGCGAAGCCGAGGCCGGGATCGAGCACCACCCGCTGCTCGTCGACCCCGGCCGCGACCAGCGCGTCGAGGCGGGCGCGCAGCTCGGCGGTCACCTCGGGCACGACGTCGTCGTAGTGCGCGAGGGCCGCCATCCCGGCGCTGTGCCCCCGCCAATGCATGGCGACGTACGGCACCGGGGACTCGGCGACCACCCGTGCCATGCCCCCGTCGGCGAGACCGCCGCTCACGTCGTTGACCACTGCGGCACCGGCCTCGAGGGCCTGTGCGGCGACCCGCGCGCGCATCGTGTCGATGCTGACGACGACGCCGGCGTCCGCCAGGGCGCGCACGACCGGCAGCACGCGCCGCAGCTCCTCGGCCCCGTCGACCCGCTGCGCGCCGGGCCGCGTCGACTCGCCACCGACGTCGACCAGGTCGGCGCCCTCGGCCACCAGGGCCAGCCCGTGCTCGACCGCCGCGTCGGCCGTGAGGTAGTCGCCGCCGTCGGAGAACGAGTCGGGCGTGACGTTGACGACGCCCATCACCAGGGTGCGGCCGGTGTCGAGGTGTGCGGGCAACCCGGCCGGTGCGGCCGGCGTCACCGCCGATGCCACCTGGCGGTCACCGCCGGGCCACGATGAGGCTCATCGCCTCGGCCCGGGTCGTCGGGTCGCGCAGCTGGCCACGCACCGCCGAGGTGACCGTCGTGGCGCCCGGCTTGCGAATGCCGCGCATCGACATGCACAGGTGCTCGCACTCGACAACGACGATCGCGCCCCGCGGCTCCAGGATCCGCATCAGCGCGTCGGCCACCTGGGTCGTCATGCGCTCCTGCACCTGCGGCCGGCGGGCATAGACGTCGACCAGCCGGGCCAGCTTGGACAGCCCGGTGATCCGGCCCTCCGGCGACGGGATGTAGCCGACGTGCGCGACGCCGGCGAAGGGCACCAGGTGGTGCTCGCACATCGAGCGCACCTCGATGTCCTTGACCAGCACCATCTCGTCGTGGCCGAGGTCGAAGGTCGTGGTCAGGACGTCCTCGGGCTCCTGCCAGAGGCCGGCGAAGATCTCCCGGAAGGCCCGGGCCACCCGCTCGGGGGTCTCGCGCAGGCCGTCGCGGTCGGGGTCCTCACCGATCGCGACCAGCAGGTCACGCGTCGCGCGACGTACGCCGTCGTGGTCGTAGGTGCACTCGCGCTCGACGCCCGGCCCGTCCGGGTCGGTCAACGCTGCGTCAACACCTGTCAACGCCCGTCAGCCGTCCCGACCCAAGGGCCGGCCGGGGATGTCGTCGGAGGGCAGCGGGGACTCGGGCACGTCGGTCGGGCCCGCGATGCCCATGCTGTGCTCCTTGTCCTGGCCGTTGACGCCGTTGGGCGACGCGAGCTCCTTGGGTGTCATCACCGGGCCGGCCTGCGGGGTGCGCTTGGCCGAGCCGGTCCACGCCGGCCGGGCCGGGCGCTTGCGGATGTCGGTGAAGATCGCGGCGACCTGGGCCTTGTCCAGCGTCTCCTTCTCGAGCAGCTCGAGCACCAGCTCGTCGAGGATGTCGCGGTTGTCGACCAGGATCTGCCAAGCCTCGTCGTGCGCCGTCTCGATGAGGCGCTTGACCTCCTCGTCGACGACCCCGGCGACCTCCTCCGAGTAGTCGCGCTGGTGCCCCATGTCGCGGCCGAGGAAGGGCTCGGCGTTCTCCGAGCCGAGCTTGATGGCGCCGATCCGCTCGGTCATGCCGAACTGCGTGACCATCGCGCGGGCGACGCTGGTCGCCTTCTCGATGTCGTTGGCGGCACCCGTCGTCGGGTCATGGAAGACGATCTCCTCGGCCGCGCGGCCACCGAGCATGTAGGCCAGCTGGTCGAGCATCTCGTTACGGGTGGTGGAGTACTTGTCCTCGTCCGGCAGCACCATCGTGTAGCCCAGCGCACGCCCTCGGGACAGGATCGTGATCTTGTGCACCGGGTCGGTGTTGGGAAGTGCCGCGGCCACCAGAGCGTGCCCGCCCTCGTGGTAGGCCGTGATCTTCTTCTCCTTGTCGCTCATGATGCGCGTGCGCTTCTGCGGGCCGGCGACCACCCGGTCGATGGCCTCGTCGAGAGCGCGGGCGTCGATGAGCTTGGCGTCGGAGCGGGCGGTGAGCAGCGCCGCCTCGTTGAGCACGTTGGCCAGGTCGGCGCCGGTGAAGCCGGGGGTGCGCCGGGCGAAGGCCATCAGGTCGATCGACTCGTCGATCGGCTTGCCCTTGGCGTGCACCTGCAGGATCTGGAAGCGGCCCTGCAGGTCGGGGCGCTCGACGGCGATCTGGCGGTCGAACCGGCCCGGGCGCAGCAGGGCAGGGTCGAGGATGTCCGGCCGGTTGGTGGCCGCGATGAGGATCACGCCGCCCTTGACGTCGAAGCCGTCCATCTCGACGAGCAGCTGGTTCAGAGTCTGCTCGCGCTCGTCGTGGCCGCCGCCCATGCCGGCGCCGCGGTGCCGGCCGACGGCGTCGATCTCGTCGACGAAGACGATCGCGGGGGCGTTGGCCTTGGCCTGCTCGAAGAGGTCACGGACCCGGGAGGCGCCGACACCGACGAACATCTCGACGAAGTCGGAGCCGGAGATCGAGTAGAACGGCACACCGGCCTCGCCAGCGACGGCCCGCGCCAGGAGCGTCTTGCCGGTGCCGGGCGGGCCGTACAGCAGGACGCCCTTGGGGATCTTGGCGCCGATCGCCTGGAACTTCGCGGGGTTCTCGAGGAACTCCTTGATCTCCTCGAGCTCCTCAACCGCCTCGTCGGCCCCGGCGACGTCCTTGAACGTCGTCTTCGGGGTGTCCTTGCTGATCAGCTTCGCCTTCGACTTCCCGAACTGCATGACGCGGGAGCCGCCGCCCTGCATCTGGTTGAAGAAGAAGAGGAACAGCACGATCAGGATGAGGATCGGCAGGAAGTTGATGAACAGGCTCACCACCCAGCTGGTGCGCGGCACGCTGTCGGTGAAGCCCTCGGAGGGCGGATTCGCGTTGAGCAGCTGGATGATCTCCCGCGCGCGGGCCTCGACGTAGTCGGCCTTGATCTTGCCGCTCTCCTCGACCTGCTGACCCTCCTTGAGGGTCAGCTCGAGGCGCTGGTCGCGGTCGATCAGCTTGGCCTTGGCGACCTGGCCGTCCTTGATCGCCTTCAGCGCGTCCTCGGTGTCGACCTGCTTGAAGCCACCCGCTACCGACGACAACGACGTCACCAGCAGGACCGCGACGATGACGATGGCGACCCAGAAGAACGGGCCTCGGAAGTAGCGCTTGACGTCCATCGAAGCGGGGCGGGTCGCCCCGTCCCTCCTGCCGGTTGCGGATACGTGACTTTGGGTCGGTTGGTCGGACTCTGACGGTACACCGGGGGCGCCTGACCTGCGGCAGCGTCCGGAACTCGACCAACGCGCCGGTGCCAGGCAGGGGTTCCCGCAGGGGTCAGCCGGGGTCAGCCGGAGTAGACGTGCGGCGCAAGCGTGCCGACGAAGGGCAGGTTGCGGTAGCGCTGCGCGTAGTCGAGCCCGTAGCCGATGACGAACTCGTTGGGGATGTCGAAGCCGACATAGCGGACCGGCACGTCGACCTGGGCCGCCTCGGGCTTGCGCAGCAGGGTGCAGACCTCGACCGAGGCCGGCCCGCGGGAGCCCAGGTTGGACATCAGCCAGGACAGCGTCAGGCCGGAGTCGATGATGTCCTCGACGATCAGCACGTTGCGGCCGGTGATGTCCTTGTCGAGGTCCTTGAGGATCCGGACCACGCCGGAGGACTTGGTGCCCGAGCCGTAGGACGAGACGGCCATCCAGTCCATCTCGACCGGCGAGTGCAGTGCCCGGGCGAGGTCGGCCATGACCATCACGGCACCCTTGAGCACGCCGACGAGCAGCAGGTCCCGACCCTGGTAGTCGGTGTCGATCTCGCCAGCCATCTCGGCCAGCCGGCGCTGGATCTCCTCCTCGGTGATGAGGACCTTCTCCAGCTCCGCGCCCAGATCCTTCTCGTCCACGCCCTCGTGCTCCTCTGACCCGTCAGCCGGGTCGGTCGGCGGAAAGGTGCAGCATCGCACGCTGCCGGCCGGCCCGGACCCCGCCGGGCAGGTGCAGCGGTCCCTGACCCTGCCAGTCGGTCACCAGGCGGTCCAGCTCGGCGACGTGGCCCGCGGTGAGGTCGGTGCCCGGCGCACCGGCCGCGAGGGCGGCGAGCCGCAGGACTCGCGACCGTACGGCCGACGGCAGCCCGGCCAGCGCCTCGACGGCGAGGACGCCCGGTCCGGCGCGGACCCTGTCGTACGCCGTGGCGGCCCACCCGTCCAAGGCGTCGGCGTCAGCGCGGGTGAGGGTGGCGGTCCGGGCCAGGGCCTCGGCGACGCCGGGTCCGAGCGCCTTCTCCAGCGCCGGCAGCACGTCGTCGCGGACCCTGGTGCGGGTGAACGCCGGGTCGGCGTTGTGCGGGTCGTCCCACAGCGGGAGCCCGGACGCACGGGCCGCGGCGCGGACGGTGGACCGGTCGAGGCCGAGCAGCGGGCGGGCGAAGCGGCCGCGGCGGGCCGGCATCCCCGCCAGCGAGCGGGAGCCGGAGCCGCGGGCCAGGCCCAGCAGCACCGTCTCGGCCTGGTCGTTCAGGGTGTGGCCGAGCAGCACGGCGCGGGCACCGAGCCGGTCGGCGACCTCGTCGAGGGCGCGGTAGCGGGCCTCGCGGGCGGCCGCCTCAGGCCCGCCGGCGGTCCCGACCGCGACCGTGGCGACCTCGACCGGGTCGAGGCCGAGTCGCCGGAGCCGGTCGGCGAGCGCGGCCGCCCGCTCGGTCGAGCCGGGCTGCAGGCCGTGGTCGACGGTCACCGCGCCGGCCGGCCGGCCGGTGCGCGGGGCCTCGAACGCGAGCGCCGCCGCGAGGGCGACCGAGTCGGCACCGCCGCTGCAGGCCACCAGCACCGGGCCGGCCGACCCGTCGTCGCCCAGCTCGGCCAGGCAGCGACGGACGGCGAGCCGCACGGCCGCCACCTCGGGTACTGGACCCACGGCGCTCAACCTAGGCGGTGATCATGTGGCTCCGCGCGGGTGCTCGGCTGGCCGCCGCTCGCAGTGGCAGACGATCGGTCAGTTGGCGGCGGCGGGGAGCTCGCGAGGCGTGACGACCCGCTCGACCCAGGCGGCCGGGTCGGCGATCTCGGCCTTGGTGGGCAGGTTGGCCGGCCCGGCCCAGACCTGGTTGAAGCCGTGCATCCCGGCCCGGTCGACCGCCCCGCGGACGAAGCGCTCGCCGTCGCGGTACTGCCGCAGCTTGGCGTCGATGCCGAGCAGCCGGCGCACCACCTGCTCCACCCGACCGGACTGCTTGCGCCGGGCCTGGAAGCGGGCCCGGATCGCCGCCACCGACGGGATGACCGACGGGCCGACACCGTCCATGACGTAGTCGGCGTGCCCCTCGAGCAGCGACATCAGGGCGGTGATCCGGTCCAGGATCTCGCGCTGCGCCGGGGTCTGCACCGCCTCGACGAGCGACGGGCCGGAGCTCTCGCCGTCCGGCGGGTCGACGCCCTCGCGCATCGCGCTGTAGGCCGCGGCTGCCGCCGCCTTGACCCGCGCGGCCAGCGCCGCCGGGTCGACGTCGGTCGCGTCGACGAAGGCCCGCAGCTCGCCCATCATGTGGTCGCGCAGCCACGGCGTCGCGCCGAACTGCACCCGGTGGGTCTCCTCGTGCAGGCACACCCAGAGCCGGAAGTCGCGGGGGTCGACACCCATCTCGCGCTCGGCCGAGACGATGTTAGGGGCCACCAGCAGCAGCCGGCCGGGCCTGTCGGTCACGTCCACGCCGTACGGCGGGAAGAGCTCGTACTGCCCCAGCACCTTGGTGGCGAGGAAGGCGAGCAGCGTCCCGGTCTGCGCGCCGGTGACCTTGGAGCCCACGGCGTCACCGATCGGCGACGAGGTGGTGCGCCGCTCCTGCAGCTTGTCGACCAGCGGCTCGAGCACGGTCCGGAAGCCGGCCGCGTTGGCGCGGATCCAGCCCGGGCGGTCGATGACCACGACCGAGTGTCCGGCCCGGTCGTCGGTGGGGGCGTCGAGCCCGGTGAAGGACGCGACGTGGCCGTGCGCCTGCGCGGCGTACGTCCGGAGGTCGGCGACAGCGTGCCGTGCCTCGTCGGCGCTGACCTCGGGGCCGGGCTTGACCAGCCGGATGCCGGTCGTCACGGCGAGGTCCCAGTCGACCATGGCGGAGGATCTCATCGGTTCACCGTACGTTCTCGAGAAGGCCCGCACACGTCGGCGGCCGGGTGCGACCACTCGAGTGAGGGGACGCGCCCGGCCGCCGACGCGGAGCAGGTGGATTCCGGCAGGTGGTGCTAGTTGTTGAAGATGCTCACACCGCCGGGGCCGACGAGGAACGCCACGATGATCAGGATGATGCCGAGCAGCACCTGACCGCGGATCAGCGTGACGACCCCCCAGATGCCGATCAGCACGGCGAGGATCCAGAGCAGCATGGTCATGGGTGGTACCTCCTTCTGTCTGCCGCGCTTGTTCCCGTCAGCCCTCGCCCCAACCGCGCGACGTCCTGGCAGTTTGCCGGGTGCCGGGAGGTTTGCCGGGTGCAGTCGCATGCCGGAGCCCGTCGTCGGCGGGCTCAGGCGGTCGCGACCAGGGTGGCGAACCGGTCCAGCGCCGCCCGCGCCGCCAGGGTGTCGGTCACCTCGTTGCCCATGACGACGAGCACCACCGGCCGACCGTCGACGGTGGCGGCGCCGGCCAGGGTGCTCACCCCGGTGAGCGTGCCCGTCTTGGCGCGCACCTCGCCGGCGGCAGGCGACGTCAGTGGTACGTCCGACAGGAACCGGGCCGAGAGCGTCCCCGTGAACCCGGCCACCGGCAGGCCGGTCACCAGGTGCCACAGACCGCGGTCGCCGCCGGCCGCCAGCGCGAGCAGCCGGGCGAGCACCTCGGGCGGGACGACCGACCCGCGGGCCAGCCCGCTGCCGTCCAGCAGCTCGGCCTGGTCGGCGCCGGACCCTGGTCCGACCACCTCGTCGAGCACCTCGCCGACCACCGCCCGGCCGTCGACGAAGGTGCCCGGCCGGTCGCTGCCCACCGCGGCCAGCCGCAGCAGGGCCTCGGCCAGGTCGTTGTCGCTGGTCTGCAGCATCAGCTCGACGAGCTGCGCGAGGGTCGGTGACTCCACGGCGGCGATGTCGCGACCGTGCCGGCTCGGTGCGACCGCGCGACGTACCTCTCCTTCGACGTCGATGCCGCGGCGGGACAGCAGCCGGGCGAACGTCTCCCCCGCCGCCACCGCCGGATCGGTCGAGCGCACGTCCGAGTCGATGCTCACCCGGCCCGCGTCGACCGACAGCGCGCTGACCGGCGACACGACCCCGGAGCCGACGTAGGAGGCCGGCCAGTCCGGCGACACGGCCGGTCCCTCGAAGAGCGAGTCGTCGACGGCCAGCGAGACGCCACTGACGCCGCCGGCGCCGTCGGCCCGCAGCGCTGTCGCGGTGCGGTCGGCCAGCTCGGTGAGGGTGGCCCGGTCGGCGTAGGGGTCGGTGCCCGCGCGGCGGGTCAGCAGGCTCGCGTCGCCGGCGCCCACCAGCACCAACGAGCCGGGTGTCTCTCCGCGGCACACGACGGTCCGCAGACGGCTGCCCGGGTCGAGCCGGCGCAGAGCGGCGGCACCGGTGGCCAGCTTGGCGATCGACGCCGGGGTCCGCGGCGTCGCCGGGTCGACCGCCAGCAGCGGCTCACCGGTCGCCACGTCGAGGACGAGTGCACCGGGGTCAGGACCCAGGTCACCGGAGGACAGCACCCGGCGCAGCGCGGCTTCGGGGACCGCCGGCAGCACCGGCGGCGGCTCGGTCGCGGTCGACGTCGGCTCCGGCGGCAGCACCAACCCGGCGGCCACCGGCGACGGGTCGAGCGGCCTGGTCGGCGTCGGTGCCGGCGTCGGGTCGGCGACCAGCCCGCCCGGCAGTTGACCGGCGACGTCGAGCCCGGCGAGGACGCCCGCGACCGCGAGCAGGGCGACCAGCAGGGCGACGAGGACTCGACGCACGCGAACCTCGTTTCGAGCGGCTGACGGGCGTACGCGACACTAGCGAGCGGTCGCACAAGGCCCGGGAGCCGAGGAGGCTGGCAGCGTGGACTTCGACGTCCTGATCGAGATCCCCAAGGGGCAGCGCAACAAGTACGAGGTCGACCACGCGACCGGCCGGATGCGGCTGGACCGGATGCTGTTCACCTCGACCCGCTACCCGGCGGACTACGGCTTCATCGAGGAGACCCTCGGCGAGGACGGCGACCCCCTGGACGCGCTGGTGCTGCTGGAGGAGCCGACCTTCCCCGGCTGCCTGATCAAGGCGCGGGCGCTGGGGATGTTCCGGATGACCGACGAGGCCGGCGGCGACGACAAGGTGCTCTGCGTGCCGGCGACCGACCCGCGGCAGGAGCACCTGCGCGACATCCACCACGTGCCGGAGTTCGACCGGCTGGAGATCCAGCACTTCTTCGAGGTCTACAAGGACCTCGAGCCCGGCAAGTCGGTCGAGGGCGCCACCTGGGCCGGCCGGGTCGAGGCCGAGGCCGAGATCGTTGCGTCGCGGCAGCGGCTGGTCGACGCCCGGGAGCGCGGCGAGACCGACCTGCACTGACGACAACCCGGCGTGGGCTACGGCGCGGGGCAGCCCTCAGATCCAGCCGAGCTCGCTGAACTCCGGGAAGCCGCCCTGCCAGCTGCCGAACGCGACGAGCAGCACGAGCGACAACCCGAACGCGGTGGCCAGGTAGCGGCCCATCCCGTCGCGGGTCGCCAGCCCCCACAGGAAGAACACCGCGGCGGTGGCGATCCCGAACCACGCGGTCTGCCCCTCGACCGAGTTGGTGAACCAGGTGAAGCCGACAACCAGGGCCAGCAGGTGGGCTGCGATCCCGCCGCGCGGCCGCCGGTCGGCCAGCGCCACCGCGAGGACCGCGACGAGCAGTGCGAAGCCGGCGAACCACACGTAGTGGCCGACCGTCTCGTCCCACAGGTGCACCACGTGCGGGTCCTCGCCGGGCAGCGCGTTGCCGACCGAGTTGGCCGAGACGTGCAGGCCCTTGCCGAGCGTGTACGTCGTCGCCGCGAACCAGAACCCGGTCCAGGTGCCCCGGCTCGCGCCGGCGCTGCGCAGGGCGCCGGCCGCGGCTCCGGTGACGACGTACGGCGTCAGCAGGTCGATCCAGTCAGCCCACCGGGTGTCGCTGTCGCCGACGTCGCCGAGCCCGGCGAAGATCGTCCCGGCGTGGTGGAAGACGCCGTAGCCAAGGGCGAAGAGCACCAGCCAGCCGCCGAAGCTGCGCGCGTGCCGCTCGGTGTAGGCGCTCACCGGCGATTGCTCACGGGCGGGCCGCCCCGAACAGGCTGGACCGCCAGATGCTCGAGACGCGCACGTTCTCGCCGGTGTAGGGGGCCTCGATCATCTGGCCGCTGCCGAGGTAGAGGCCGACGTGGTAGATCGTCCGGTGGTCGCCCGGGTCGCTGGCGAAGAAGACCAGGTCGCCCACCCGCAGGTCGGTCAGCGAGACCTTCGCCGACTGCTCGTACTGCGCGACGCTGTAGTGCGGCAAGGACACCCCGCCCTGCTGCCAGGCGCGCATGGTGAGCCCCGAGCAGTCGAAGCTCGACGGCCCGTCGGCGGCCCACTGGTAGGGCTTGCCGATCTGCGCCCGGGCGTAGGCCACCGCCGCCTCAGCGCCGCTGGCCGTGCCCTCGGAGGACCCGCTCGGGGGTGGCGGGGCCGGTGCCGGCGCCGGTGGCGGGCTGCCCGACCCGCCGCCCCCTCCCGGCAGGCTGCTCCCGCCTGACCCGCCGGAGCCACCGCCGCCGGAGCCACCGCTGCCGCTGCCGCTGCCGCCGCTCGACCCGCTGCCGGCCTGCCGGGCGGCGGCGGCCTCCTGGTCGCGGCGGCGCTGCTCCTCCGCCTCGCGAGCTGCGCGGTCGGCCGCCTCCTGGGCCGCCTGCCGTGCGGCCGCCCGCGCCTCGGCTCTCGCCTGCGCCCGGGCCTGGGCCTCCGCGGCCTTGCGAGCGGCTTCCTCGCGGGCCCGCTCGAGCCCGGCCTGCCGCTCCCGCTCCAGCCCGACGGTGGTGTGCCGGGCCGACGCCAGGGCGCGCACCAGCGTCTCGCGCTGGGCGGCGATCTCGGTGGCGGCCTGCTGCTGCGTCGCCAGGCGGGCCTCGGCCGCCTGCTTGGCCTGCGCCACCCGCTCCTGCGCCCGCTGCCGGGCGACGACCATCCGGTCGGCCCGCTCCTGCAGCAGGTCGGCGTGCACCTGGGCAGCGCGTACGTCGTCGAGCGCCCGCCGGCGGCTGGCGGCCACCGAGTCGAGCGCGGACACCCGGCTGATCAGGTCTCGGGGACCGTCGGCGACGAGGAAGGCCGAGAGGTCGCCCACGTCGCCGCCGGCCCGGTAGGCCGCCGCGGCGAACCGGCCGAGCGCCTCGCGGGACGCATCGACGGCGGCCAGGGACAGGTCGGCCCGCTGCTGCGCCTCGACCGCGCGCTGCCGCGCCTGCTGCAGGCGGAGACGGGCCCCGTTGTACGCCTCGACCGCACGGCCGACGGCAGCGGCGGCCCGGTCGGCCTGCGCGCCCGCCACGGCGAGCCGGGCCTCGATCCGGCCGACGTCGTGGGAGGACGCGGCGACCGCGTCCCTGCTGCGCTGCACATCCCGGGCGCTCGGGTACCCGGGGTCGGCCGCGGCCGGGCCGACGAGGCCGAGCACGAGGGCGGCGACCGCGGTGGAGCAGGCGAGCGCAGCGGGCCTGACCCGCATCTGCAGCCCCCTCTCGGCCCCGGTGCCATGCAGCGCCGACGCCCCCCGGGCATCGACTCGCGTACCGGTGGTTGTGGTCACATGAGCCTCGACAGGTAACACCTGTCCCACAAGTGCCGTCAAGCGATGGTCACGGAGCGTGACGAACGGCAGGACGCTCCGCGGGCCGGCCGCCCCGGTGCGGTGCTCAGCCTCGCGGAGAGTGGTGCTCTCAGCCTCGCGGCGAGTGGCGCTGCAGGGCGGCGCTGAGTGCCTCGACCAGCTCGCGGGCCTTGGCGGTGGCCTCGTCCTGCTGGGCCCGCAGGCCGGCGACCGATCCCTCGAGCGTGCTCACCTGGGCGCGGGCGTCGGCGACGATGCGCTCCGCCTCGCCGAAGGCCTCGTGCCGGGTCTGGGCCGCCTCGCGCTCGGCGTCCGTGCGCAGCCGCTGCCCGAGCTCACGGGCCTCCCGCTGGACCTGCGCCGCCCGCTCACGGGCCGCGGAGAGCAGCCGCTCGGACTCGGCCCGGGCCTCGGCGACGGTGGCGTCTGCCACCCGGCGGGCGTTCTCGAGCAGCCCCAGCGCCTGCTCGGGTCCCCCGCCGGAGGCGGGCTCGTCCTCGTGCACGAGGCGCAGGTCGGTGTTGCGCTGGTCGCTGCCAGGAACCTGCATCGTCATGCTGCCTCCTCGGGGGACTGCACAAGCGGGCACGTGGGTGCGCCACGCTACGCCGTCGGCGCCCTGCGGTCACGTCCGGTCACCCGAGGTCACCAGCCGGTGGACGACCGGGCAGGGACCATCGGCCACCGGATCGGTGACCGATGGCCGCTCCCGGACCGGATCCCTCGGGCTGAGGGTGGGAGCGAGGCCACGGACCGGAACGGCCCGAGCCTCGCTGGAGGGTGATCCCGTGACCGGCTCCGTCGACACCTCGCACTGCCACCACGACGTCCCCGAGCCCGTGATCCTCGAGAGCCGGTCCGGGCGGCGGTGGTGCATCGTCCGGTGCTCCGCCTGCGGGCAGCGGCTGACATAAGGCGCGGCGGCACGCCGTGAATCCAGCCGGCACGCCCGTGAACCGGCGCTTCTGCTGGTGCCCTGCTGAGGGCGGTTCCGCCTCCAGACCGAACCGCGGTGCCGTCGACTCCGTCGACATCCTGACGACTACGAAGGGTGGGGGACATGCGACCAGGTCGACCGGAGGGCATGCGGACCGTACTCACGACAGCGGCGGCGGTGCTGCTGACCGGAGGTGTGGTCGCCGCACCGGCGGCCGCCGCTCCGGCGACGACCTGTGCCGGCGTGCGGGCGACGATCGTCGGCACCGCTCGCGGCGAGCTGATCCGCGGCACCGAAGGTCGCGACGTCATCGTCGCCCGCGGCGGTCGCGACACCGTCGACGCCAAGGGCGGGGACGACCTGGTCTGCGGGGGCGACGGGGCCGACCGGCTGGCCGGCGGCTCGGGGTCGGACCAGCTCCGCGGGGAGGCCGGTGACGACCTGCTCGCCGGCGACCAGCGCTTCCGGGCGCTCGCAGACGTCGTCGTCGGCGCGGACCTCCTCGTCGGCGGTGGCGGTCTCGACGCTGCACTGCTCTGGAAGCACCCGAAGGCGGCCGGCCGCATCACGGTGGACCTGGGCGCCGGCACCGCGCGGGGCCAGGGCCGCGACACCTTGCGGTCGGTGGAGGCGGTCGATGCCGACAGCGCGCACGACGACCTGCTTGTCGGGAGCCCGCGGGCCGACGTCTTCTACTCCGGCGCCGGGGACGACGTCGAGCGGGGCCGCGGTGGGGACGACGTGTTCCTCGCCGCCCGCGGCGACGACCGGCACGAGGGGGGCCGCGGCTCCGACACGGTCGACATGGGCTTCACCTATCAGGCCGTGGTGAGCCTGATCAGTGACACCGCGCGCAGCGAGCAGACCGGCACCGACGTCCTGCTCTCCGTCGAGAACGCCACCGGCTCCGACGGCGACGACGTGCTGACCGGTGACGCCGCGGCGAACGTGCTCGACGGCGCCGGCGGGCAGGACGTGCTCCGTGGGCTGGCCGGCGACGACCACCTCCTGGGCGGCAGCAACGACTCGCTGCCGGACGCGGTGGACTCCCTGGCGGGCGGGCCCGGCGACGACGTGCTCGACGGCGGCACCCCCACCCGCAAGGACGACCAGCGCGACGAGGTCGACTACACCGGCTCAGACGTGCCCGTCGTGGTGGACCTGACGGCGGGACGGGCGACCGGCGACGGCACCGACACCCTCGTGCGGGTCGAGGACGTGATCGGGTCCAGCGGCGACGACGTGCTCGTCGGTGGTGCCGGGCCGAACGAGCTCAACGGCAGCGTCGGCAACGACCAGCTGTGGGGTCGTGACGGCGACGACGAGCTCGAGGGCAGCCCGGGCGACGACTACTTCAACGGCGGCCCCGGGGTGGACGAGCTGCAGTTCAACTACTCGGCGGTGCCGGTGTCGGTCAACCTCGGAGCCGGAGCTGCCACCGGCCAGGGGAGCGACGGGATCGCGGAGGTCGAGAACCTCCGCGGCACCATCCACGACGACGTGCTCGTCGGCGACGCCGGCCCGAACACGGTCCGCGCCGGGCTGGGCGACGACACCGTCAGCGGTGGCGACGGCGACGACCTGCTGCTCGGCGAGCGGGGGGACGACACGCTGGCCGGTGAGGCCGGCTCGGACGTCATCCAGCCCGGCGACGACGAGGACGTCGCCACCGGCGGTGACGGCGACGACGTGTTCGCCGGGTCGAACGACGACGACCACCTCGACGGCGGCGGCGGCTCGGACTCGGTGGACTACGCGCGGGCTGAGGAGGCCATCCAGGCGGACCTGGGGGCCGGCACGGTGACCGGTCCGGCCTCCGACGTGGTGACCGGGATGGAGAACGTGACGGGCTCCCGCTTCGGCGACGAGATCATCGGGAACGCCTCGGCCAACCGGCTCGTCGGCGGCGACGGTCTCGACCAGCTGGTCGGCCTCGAGGGCGACGACGTCCTGCGGGGCGGTGAGCGGGCCGACGCCCTGGACGGTGGGCCGGGCACGGACGCTGTCGACTACGGCGACGGCGACCGGCCGGTGCTGGTGGACCTGCGCGGCGGCTTCGCCGAGGGCATGGGACCGGACACCATCGTGTCCGTCGAGAACGTGCTCGGCTCCTCGTTCGCCGACGACCTTCGCGGCGACGCGCTCACCAACGTCATCTGGGGCGGCGACGGCGACGACCTGCTCAACGGCCGTGAGGGCGACGACATCCTGGACGGTCAGGGCGGGGTCGACATCGGAGACGGCGGCGTCGGCTCGGACGGTTGCGCCGTGGAGGTGCGGCTCGCCTGCGAGGCCTGAGGTCGTGCCCCACGACGACGGGCGACGGGTGGTGCTGCACGTCGGGCTGCACAAGACGGGGACGACCTACCTGCAAGGCGTGCTGCGCGCCAACCACGCGGTGCTGGCCGATCAAGGCGTGTGGGTCCCCGTCCCCGACGCGACCGGCGTGCCGTCGGCGACGATGGCGGCGTGGGACCTGCGCGGCCGCCGGTCCGAGCGGTCCCACGACCGACGTCAGGTCGGTCAGTGGGACGCGCTCTGCGCGACTGCCGCGAGGTCACCGTTGCCGGTCGCGCTGCTGTCGGCGGAGAGCCTGAGCCTGCTCGCCAGGCGCCAGGCGTCCCGGGCGGTCGCCGGGTTCGCCGACCGGTCGCCGACCGTCGTCGTCACCTGCCGCGACCTGGGCCGGGTCCTGGTGTCCGCGTGGCAGGAGTCGGTGAAGAACGGCGCGGTGGAGGACTGGTCGACGTACGTCGCGATGGTCCGCGACCGCGACGCGCGGGGACGGGACCCCGCGCGGGGATTCTGGCTCAACCACGACCTGGCCGCGGTCCTCGCCGTCTGGAGCCGCGTCGTCCCCGCCGACCGGCTGGTCGTGGTGACCCTGCCGCCCGCCGGCGCTCCCCCGGGCACCTTGCTCGCGCGCTTCGCGGCGGCGG
This sequence comes from Actinomycetes bacterium, assembly GCA_035489715.1. Lineage (NCBI taxonomy): Bacteria > Bacillati > Actinomycetota > Actinomycetes > Actinomycetes bacterium. The sequence continues at coordinate 2,319 of DATHAP010000091.1, read as the reverse complement.
CCGGCTTCGACCCGACGCCGCTCTACGCCTACTCCGCGCACACCAACCCTGGGCTGGGGGTCGCCGGGAGCGAGGTCGTGCGCCGGCTCAACCGCAGGCTCGATGGGCGGCTCAACGGGCGTCAGCACGACCACGTGGTCCGCTACGTGGTGGCCGGCGGGCTGCGGGAGGTCGGCGACCTCGACGACCTGCTCCCCAGACCCGACCCCGGTGCCCGGCTGCCGGGCAGCGCCACCGAGGAGGAGGTCGCCGCGGCCGCCCTGGTCGGGCTGGAGCGGCTCACCGAGCGCTACGGCCGGCTGTGGTGGCGGTCCCGGCGCGGCGACCCGGCACGATCCGAGCCGGAGGGGCTGCGGACGAGGGTCGGCAGCGCCCGGCGTCGGCTGGACTTCACCTGCCGGCGGCTCGTTGCCGACGCAGCAGACCGCAACCACCTCGCGGCGCGGGCCGTCGGTGCCTACCTGCGGGCCGGCCGGCGCTGACCGCCGACGGCCGGGCCGCCGGTCTCGGTGGGAGCACCTGCGCGGACCGTCAGCGGCAGCGCTCGCCGGTCACGTTGCCCTCGGCCGGGCAGTCGTCGCCGCCCGAGCCGACGGCAGCCCCGACGGCGAACCAGACCGCCGCCAGGGCGATGACGATGAGCGCCGCTGCCACCAGCACGGCCAGCTGCGGTCGGACGGACTGGCGCTTCTGCGGGATCCCGGGCATGCCCGCTGCCTGGCCGCGTCGACGCGGCCCAAACCCGGCACGAGCAAGGCCTCTGACCCGGGGCACCGGGTCAGAGGCCTTGGTTGCGGAGCCGCCTGTCGGAGTCGAACCGACGACCTACGCATTACGAGGTGGAGGACCGTAGGTCCGGGCTGGACCAGTGAGGTACATCTCCGCAGGTCAGAGCGTTTCGCGGCCGCCTGCGAACCGGCGCGGACGAGGCTGAACTGAGACTAGAACTGAGACTAAAGATCATCTGGGTCTCGAACCGCCAGCGCGTCAGACAGCCTGCACGAAGGCCCTTACGTGTCCAGACATCCTGCGGGCCTGCCGTCCCAGAGCAAGCGTCAGAGGCGCCGGTTGAGGCAGGTCCAGGCCATCGTGAGATGGTCAATCCGCGTCCGCCCCGACGTGGGATACAGGATGCATCGTGACGACGACCTTGCCGGCCTTGGTGCGGCCCTGCTCGACGTAGGCCATCGCCTCGGTCGTCTGCGCGAACGGGAACGTCCGGTCGATCACCGGCCGCAGCACGCCGGCGTCGTACAGGGCACCGAGCTCACGCAGCTGGGACCCGCTGGCCTGCATGAAGAAGAACTCGTAGTGCACATCGAGGGCCTTCGCCTGCTTGCGGACCTTGCGGCTGAGCACGGTCATGACGAAGCGCAGGATCGACGGCGCGCCGAGCTGCCTGGCGAACCCGGCGTCTGGCGGGCCGGCCACTCCGATGGCGAGGCCGCCCGGCTTCAGCACGGTGAGGGACTTCTCCAGGTTCTGGCCTCCGAGGGAATCGATCACGAGGTCGTAGCCGGACAGCGTCTGCGAGAAGTCCTGCTTGGTGTAGTCGACGATGACGTCGGCCCCGAGGTCCCTGACCATGTCTGCGGTGGCGGTACCTGTGGTGGTGGCGACGATCGCGCCTAGGTGCTTAGCCAGCTGGATGACCGTCGAGCCGAGGCCGCCGGCGCCGGCGTGGACGAGCACCCTCTGACCGGGCTTTAGGTGTGCGCGGTCGACGAGGATCTGCCAGGCGGCCAGGGCAACCAGCGGTACGGCGGCGGCTTCCAGGAGCGTGAGCGAGTCCGGCTTGGGCGCGACGTCGTCCGGGTCGATCGCGATGAATTCGGCGAACGTGCCGATCCGGAGGTCACGAGGACGGGCGTAGACCTCGTCGCCGACCTTGAAGTCGCGCACGTCGGCGCCGACGTCGGTGACGACTCCGGCCATGTCGTGGCCGAGCACGAACGGCGGCTTGTACTTGATCAGCCGCTTGAACTCTCCGTTGCGGGTCATCGTGTCCAGCGGGTTGATGCTCGCGGCGACCACGCGGACGAGGACGTCGCGTCGTCCCACGGTGGGCTCGGGCACATCGGCGGCGCGCGGACCGTCCTGGCCGTACTTCTCGACGACGAAAGCCTTCATGATCGCGGTCCTCTGGGGTCGGTGCTGTCAGGTATCGAGGAAGTCCAGGCTGCCGGGACGAACTCTGCGTGGTACCGGAGGATGCCCTCGTGGCCGGCGTCGGGGTAGATCGTGAGCTGGGCGTTCGGCAGCCGACGGGCGAGGTCGGCCGAGTTGTGGCTGGGCACCCTCCGCTCGTGGTCGCCGTTC
>DATHAP010000090.1 GCA_035489715.1 Actinomycetes bacterium | reverse complement strand
GAGTCGATCTGCTTCTGCAGGACGTCGAGCGCGGCGTTGAACTGGTCCTCGCCGAAGTCCGTGGAGATGTCGACACCCTGGCTCATCATGATCAGCCCGACCGTGTCGCGCATCTCGGAGAGCACGACGATCTTGCCCTTGAGGTCCGGGGCCCACAGGTCGTCGAGCGTCTTCAGCTCACGGCCGACCTTGTCCTTGCGGTAGCCGATGCCGGCGTAGCCGCTCTGCCAGGTGAGGGAGTACTTGCGGCCTGGGTCGAAGCCGACGTCCTGCAGCTTGGGCGTCAGGTTGGCGGCGTTGGGGATGTTCTTCTTGTCCAGCTCCTGGACGTAGCCCTGCCGGATCAGCCGGCCGGCCATCCAGTCGGTGAAGACGACGATGTCCTTGCCGATGTCGTCGCCGTTGCGCAGCTGGCCCTGGATCTTGCCGTAGTAGGAGTCGTTGTCGTCGATGTCCTCGGCGTAGGTGGCCTTGATGCCGGTCTCCGACTCGAACTTCTCGAGGGTCGGGTAGTTCTTGGTGTCCTCGTCGTAGTCGAGGTACGCGGGCCAGTTGGCCCAGCGGACGACCTTGTCGGTCGCCGACTTGTCCTTGACGGTCGGCTCCGGCTTCGCCGAGTCCCCGGTGTCACCGGTCCCGCAGGCAGCGAGGGCGGCGGCGACGCCGGCCCCTCCGGCGCCGCGCAGCACGGTCCGGCGTGACAGCTGGGATCGCACCAGCTGCTGGACCCGCTCATCACGGACGGCGCGGTTGCCAATTGTGGTCCGGCTCATGCTCGTCAACACTCCCTAGTCGGTTCTCGGTGTCTCGTTGGTGGTCCCCGAGAAGATCGTCCGGTGCCAGTCCTTGCGGGCGGCGCCGGTGCCGTCGACCATGACGTGCTTGACGACGGTGTACTCGTCGAACGAGTAGGTCGACATGTCCTTCCCGAACCCGGAGGCACGGTATCCCCCGTGCGGCATCTCGCTGATGATCGGGATGTGGTCGTTGATCCAGACGCACCCCGCGCGGAGCTCCCGGGTGGCGCGCAGGGAGCGCACCACGTCGCGGGTCCAGGCCGATGCGGCGAGGCCGTACGGCGTGTCGTTGGCCAGCGCGAGTCCCTCGTCGTCGCTGTCGAAGGGCAGCACCACCAGGACCGGCCCGAACACCTCGTCCTGCACGATCTCGGAGGCCTGCGCCGCGTCGACCACCAGCGTGGGCTCGTAGAAGGCGCCGCGCGCCAGCGCCCCACCCGGCACGGCACCTCCTCTCACGACCTTGGCCCCGTCGGCGCAGGCCCGGTCGACGAACCCTGCGACCCGCTCCTGCTGGGCGCGGGAGACCAGCGGACCCTGGTCGGTCCGGTCGTCCAACGGCTCACCGAGCACGACCGTGCCCATGACGTCGGCCACGCCGGACACGAAGGCGTCGTAGAGCGGCCGCTGGACGTAGGCCCGGGTGGCGGCCGTGCAGTCCTGGCCGGTGTTGATCAGGGAGCCGGCCACCGCGCCGTGGACGGCTGCCTCGACGTCGGCGTCGTCGAAGACGAGGAACGGCGCCTTGCCGCCGAGCTCGAGGTGGACCCGCTTCGGGCCGGCGGCGGCGACCTCCATGACCCGCCGCCCGACCGCTGACGAGCCGGTGAACGACACCATGTCGACGTCGGGGTGCCCGATCAGGGCCTCGCCGGCCACCCGCCCGGCTCCCGTAACCACGTTGATCACGCCGGGCGGGACGCCGGCCTCGAGCGCCGCCTCTGCGAACATCAGCGCGGTCAGCGGCGTGAGCTCGGCCGGCTTGAGCACGATCGTGTTGCCCGCCGCGACGGCCGGCAGCACCTTCCAGGCCGCCATCTGCAGCGGGTAGTTCCACGGGGCCACCGAACCGACGACGCCGATGGCCTCGCGGCGCACGTAGGACGTGTGGTCGCCGGAGTACTCAGCGGCAGCCTTGCCCTCCAGGTGGCGCGCGGCGCCGGCGAAGAAGGCGACGTTGTCCACAGTGCCGGGCACGTCGAAGCCGGTGGAGAGCCGGATCGGCTTGCCGGTCTGGCGGGTCTCGATGCGCGCGAGCTCGTCGGCGCGGGCGTCGAGGACCGCGGCCATCCGGGTCAGCGCGGTGGACCGCTCGACCGGCGGGGCGGTGGACCAGCCGGGGAACGCCTCGCGCGCCGCGCGGACGGCGGCGTCCACGTCGGCGGCGTCGGCCAGCCGCACCTGCTCGACGGTCTCGCCGGTGGACGGGTCGGTGACGTCGAAGGTCTCCGCGGAGCTCCCCTCGCGGCGGCGGCCGGCGATGAGCTGGTGCACCAGGGACTCCTCGTCGCGGGGCGGGCGGGCGAATCGGGGCCGATCCTGTCAGAGGGTGGGGGGTCGGACAAGCGATTCCGCAGCCAGGATCCGGTTACGGCGACGAAATCGTTATCCGGTGCCGGGACGGCCGGTGGCCGAGCCCGCCGTGCGTCGGCCGGCGAGCCAGGTGCCCAGCACCTCGAGGTCCGGCCAGGACCCCGGGTCGATGGCCAGCGGGTCCGCGCCGAGGGCCACCAGGTCGGCCCGCTTCCCCGGCACCAGGGTGCCGCGGACCCCCTCCTCGAAGGCCTGGTAGGCGGTCCCGGCGGTGCACGCCGCCAGCACCGCCGCCGCCGGCACCCGCTCGTCCGGCACCCAGTGCCCGGTCACGGCGACCGGCAGGCACTCCAGGGGCCGGTGCGAGCTCACCGGCCAGTCGCTGCCGGTGGAGAGCACCGCGCCGGTGGCCAGCAGGCTGCCCATCGGGTACTGCCGGTCGCCCCGGAGCGGGCCGATCCGCGGCAGGGTGAGCTCGGTCTGCGCGGTGTCCAGCTGTGACCACAGCGGCTCGAAGTTCGCGACGACCCCGAGCTCGGCGAAGCGGGGCAGGTCGGCCGGGTCGACGAGCTGGGTGTGTGCGACGACCGGCCGGCGGTCGCGCGGCCCGTTGACCTCGGCGACGTGCGCGAAGGCGTCCAGCGCCGCCCGGACCCCGGCGTCGCCGATCGCGTGGACGTGCAGCTGGAACCCGTCGGCGTCGAACGCCGCCGCGGCCGCGGCCAGCTCTGCCGGCTCCCAGACCGGGAGGCCGCAGCTCTGCGGGTGGTCGGGAGGCAGGTCGTCGTACGGCGCCAGGAGCGCGGCCGTCCCGGCCTCGACGATCCCGTCGGCGAAGAGCTTGACCGTGCGCACCGAGACGCGGTCGGCCACGCCGGGCTCCGGCGAGGTCTCGGCCCGCCGCCGTGCCGCGACGAACTCCGCCCGCTGCGCCGGCCACTCCCCCGGCTCGGCGCGCAGGGCGATGTTGACCCGGACGTGCAGCCGGCCTCCCCGCGCCGCTGTCAGGTAGGCGGCCACGTCCGCCGGGGCCAGGGCTGCCTCCTGGGCCCACGTGACGCCGGCGTCGGCGAGCAGCGCGCTCGCCCGGTCCACCGCGTCGACCTTCTCCCCGTCAGTAGGGGACGGAGCGTGACGCAGGACGAGGTCCATCGCCGTCCACTCGACCAGCGTCCCCAGGGGCGAGCCGTCCTCGCGCCGGGCGACCGAGCCGGTCGGCGGGTCCGGGGTGGCTGCGTCGATGCCGGCCCGGCGCAGCGCCTCGCTGTTGACCCACGCGCAGTGGTGGTCCGAGGCCTGCAGCACCACCGGGCGGTCCGGCACCGCGGCGTCCAGCCAGGCGGCGTCGAAGAGGCCGCGGGGGGCCAGCGCCGGGTCGTACGGGCCGCCCAGCACCCATTCCTCCTCAGGGTGCTCGGCGGCGTACCGCCGGACCTCGGCCGCCACCGCCTCGACCGAGGTGAGGTCGCGCACCGCGGGCCCGGCCAGCTCGACACCGCCCCAGAGCGGGTGCACGTGCCCGTCACCGAACCCGGGCAGCACGGCGCCGGCGTCGACGACCTCCGTCGCGCCGTCGGCCAGCTCGAGCGCGTCGGTGTCGAGCGCCACCACCAGGCCGTCGCGGACCGCGACCGCACGGGCCAGTGGCAGGTGCGGGTCGCCGGTGCGGACCGCCCCGCGCAGGACGAGGTCGGCGCCGCCCACGCTCACCTCGTCGGAGCCGGACCGCTCAGGCCTCGATGTTGGACATCACGTGCTTGACCCGGGTGTAGTCCTCGAAGCCGTACATCGACAGGTCCTTGCCGTAGCCGGAGTGCTTGAAGCCGCCGTGCGGCATCTCGGCGACCAGCGGGATGTGGGTGTTGATCCACACGCAGCCGAAGTCCAGGCGCTTGGCCATCCGCATCGCCCGGCCGTGGTCCCGGGTCCAGACCGAGGACGCCAGGCCGTACTGCACCCCGTTGGCCCAGCGGGCCGCCTCGTCCTCCTCGGAGAACCGCTGCACGGTGATGACCGGCCCGAAGATCTCGTCCTGCACCATCTCGTCGTCCTGGGTGAGGCCGGACACGACGGTGGCCTCGTGGAAGTAGCCGCCGGCCAGGTCCCCCTCGACCCGGTGGCCGCCGGCCGCGACCTCCGCGTGCTGCGGCGCCCGCTGGAGGAAGCCCATCACCCGGTCGAGCTGGTTCTTGTTGTTCAGGGGGCCGAAGAGCACGTCCTCGTCGTCGGAGAGCCCGGTCTTGGCGCTGTCCTTCGCCTGCTGGGCGAGCGCGGCCACGAAGTCGTCGTGGATGCCGGGACCGGCGAGCACCCGGGTGGCGGCGGTGCAGTCCTGGCCGGCGTTGAAGTAGCCGGC
>DATHAP010000089.1 GCA_035489715.1 Actinomycetes bacterium | reverse complement strand
CGGCATCCACGGTAACGGACCGTCGTCGTTCCCGGCGGACGTGGTCTCCCTGGCCGGCTATCTCGCCCTGTACGTGACGGTGCTCGGATTGATCCGGGTGCGGGTGGCCAGGTTCCACCCCAGCATGTGGCTGGACGGGCTCATCGGCGCGCTCGGCGGCCTGTCAGCCGGTGTCGCCTTTGTCCTGGGCCCGTATCTCTACCCCGGTCCCGGCCAGCGGGTAGTCGCGCTGGTCGAGTTGACGGGCCCGATCACGGACGTCCTGCTGCTGGCCATGCTCGTGGCCGTCGGCGCCATTCTGGGGGTACGTATCGACAGGACGCTGCTCGTGCTCACCGTCGCACTGGCGTGCGTCTTTGCGGCGGATGTCACGCTCTTCGCTCTGAAGGTCCGGGGCGCGTACATGGATGGCGGTCTGCTCGAGCTCGGCTGGTTGGTGGGCGTGGTCCTTGCCGCGGTGGCGGCGACCAGTGCGTGCGAGCGGCCTGCGCCGTCAGACTGCAACGGAGGTTCCCGCCTCGGCTGGCGACTGCTCGCCGTGCCCCTGATCTGCGCCCAGGTCAGCCTCGGCGTCCTCGCCTCGGGATGGACCCACCCGATGCCGGCCGTCTCGGCCTGGCTGGCCATCGGGTGTGTGCTGGCCGGCATTGTGCGCATCGGCGCGACCTTCCGTGAGGTCCGTGGCTTCAACCAGATGAAGCGGGAGGCCCGCACCGACGAGCTGACCGGTCTGGCCAACCGCCGCGCACTGCTGGAACGGGCCGAGCGAACCGTTGCCTCGGCCACCGCCGGCCGTCCCGCGGCTCTGCTCCTGCTCGACCTCGACGGGTTCAAGCAGGTCAACGACAGCCTCGGGCACTCCGCCGGCGACGACCTGCTGCGTCAGGTCGGCCCACGCCTGCGCTACTCCCTCCGCGCGGACGACCTTCTCGCTCGACTTGGTGGCGACGAGTTCGCCGTCCTGCTGCCCGGCACGGGCCTGGACGAGGCGCGGGCCCTCGGCGAGCGCCTTCACGACCTGCTGCTCCAGCCCTTCACGGTGGAGGACACCCTGGTGCACGTCGGCGTCAGCATCGGCGTCTCGGCCACCCCCGTGCCCGCAGCCAGCGTGCAGGAACTGCTGCACTGTGCCGACGTGGCGATGTACACGGCCAAGGCCGGGCGCGAGGGCGTCCATGTCTACGTCGCCGACCCCGTCACCCGGGCGGCCGGCGGTGACCGGCTGCGCACCATGGAGGACCTGCGGACCGCGCTCTCGGGCGACGAGCTCTTGATCTTCCTGCAGCCCCAGGTGGACCTCCGGACCGGCCAGGTCGTGGGCACCGAGGCCCTGATTCGCTGGCGCCACCCGACCCGAGGGATGCTTTCCCCCGCCGACATGCTGCCGGCGGCGGAGCAGGCCGGCCTCCTGCGGCCGCTCGCCGACACGGTGCTCGAGCTGTCACTGGCCGCGGCCCGACGCTGGTGGGCGGACACCGAACTGCCGGTATCGGTGAACCTGTCGGCGGCGAACGTCACCGACCTGGAGCTGCCGGCCAAGGTCGCCTCCGCCTTGATGCGGCACGGACTGCCGGCGCGGGCGTTGACGCTGGAACTGGTCGAGGACACCCTCATGGCCGATCCCGAGCGCGGTCGGACCGTGCTCGCCGAGTTGCGCCAGCTCGGCGTCCGGACGTCGATCGACGACTACGGAACCGGCTACAGCTCACTGGCCTACCTGCGGCACCTGCCCGCTGACGAGCTCAAGCTCGACCGGAGTCTGACTGCGGATGTCGACAGCGACCCCCGCGCCGCGGCCATCGTGCAGCACACCGCCGCACTCGCTCACGACCTCGGACTAAACCTGGTCGCCGAGGGCGTGGAAGACCTCTCGACGAGTGCCGCGCTCGCCAAGCTTGGGTGCGACGTGGCGCAGGGCTACGCCATCGCCCGTCCCATGTCCGTCGACGACTTCCTGGTCTGGCTGATTGCCTCCGAACCGCTGATGGTCGACGGGATGCCGGTTCCACCGTCGTCGGACCCGCGCCTCGGTGCCGGACCTCGGCCCGCGGACAGTTGCCCGTCGCACACCCCAGGAGCCCGCGGCTCGGCAGTCGTGCCAAAGCCGCGCGCATCGTTCGTCGTGTCCTGACCGCGCGACACGCACACTGAAGCGGTCGCTGT
>DATHAP010000088.1 GCA_035489715.1 Actinomycetes bacterium | reverse complement strand
GACCGCGCTGTTCGCCGCCACTTTCGGCGGCCCGGTCGTCAAGGTCGCCGCGTTCACATACGGGGTGCGCAGCGCGATGGCCGACCGGCCGGGCACCCGGACCCGTCGCAAGGTTGCCGACCAGACGCGGGCGAACAAGGCCGCGGCCAGAGCGGCGCGCCGGCGCGGCGGGTCCGGGTCGGCCGACTGATGCGCCGGCTGTTCTGGGTCGCCGTCGGCGCGGCCGCCGGGGTCTATGCCGTCCGCAAGGCGCAGCAGACCCTGCACGCCTACAGCCCGGGCGGGCTGGCCGAGCGGGCGACCGGTGTCGGTGCGTCGTGGCAGGCCTTCACCGACGACGTACGTCGCAACGCCGCCGAGCGCGAGGCTCAGCTCCGCGAGGCGCTGGGCATGGAGCCCGCCGATCCCGTCGCGCCGCTGACCCCGGCCGAGGCGGCCGACCTGACCGAGCACCCGGCGAGCCTGGACTCGGGCCCGCGGACGAGTCGGCCGACTCCACCGACGTCGCCGGAGTCGCCGGAGTCGCCGACTCGCAGCACCCGATCGAGGAGCACCTGATGGAGACCGCCGAGATCAAGCGCCGCTGGCTGCGCTTCTTCGGCGACCGCGGCCACAGCGTGGTGCCCAGCGCGTCGCTGCTGCTCGACGACCCCAACCTGCTGTTCGTCAACGCCGGCATGGTGCCGTTCAAGCCCTACCTGCTGGGCCAGGAGCCGCCGCCGTGGAAGCGCGCGACCAGCGTGCAGAAGTGCGTGCGCACCCTCGACATCGAGGAGGTCGGCAAGACCACCCGGCACGGCACGTTCTTCCAGATGAACGGCAACTTCTCCTTCGGCGACTACTTCAAGGAAGGCGCCATCGAGCTGGCCTGGGAGCTGGTGACCCGGCCGCAAGCAGAGGGCGGCTACGGCTTCGACGAGGCGGTGCTCTACGCGAGCGTCCTCGAGGACGACGACGAGTCCGTCGCGCTGTGGAAGAAGGTCGCGGGGCTCTCCGACGACCGCATCGTCCGGCTGGGCAAGAAGGACAACTACTGGCACATGGGCGTCCCCGGCCCGGGCGGCCCCTCCAGCGAGATCCTCATCGACCGCGGACCCGAGTTCGGCGCCGACCGCGACTGGGAGGCCGGCGACCGCTACATGGAGTTCTGGAACCTTGTCTTCATGCAGGAGGAGCTCTCCGCGGTCCGCAGCAAGGAGGACTTCGACGTCCTTGCCCCCTTGCCGCAGAAGAACATCGACACCGGCATGGGCCTCGAGCGGGTGGCCTACCTGCTGCAGGGCGTCGACAACCTCTACGAGATCGACGAGGTCTTCCCGGTCCTCGACCGCGCGGCCGCCCTGGCCGGCAAGCGCTACGGGGCCAACCACGACGACGACGTACGGCTCCGGGTCGTGGCCGACCACGTGCGCAGCGCGCTGATGCTGATCAGCGACGGGGTGACTCCGGGCAACGAGGCGCGCGGTTACGTGCTGCGCCGGCTGCTGCGCCGCACCGTCCGCTCGATGCGCCTGCTCGGCTACGAGGACCCGGTGCTGCCCGAGCTGCTGCCGCTGAGCCGCGACGCGATGGCGCCGTCCTACCCCGAGCTCGCCAGCGGCTTCGGTCGCATCTCGGCGCTGGCCTACGCCGAGGAGGAGACCTTCCGCGGCACCCTCCGGGCCGGCACGACGATCCTCGACCAGTTCGTCCGGCAGGCCCGGCACGACCAGGACGTCGCGGAGGGCTCGGGCGGCCCGGCCTCGGCCGGCCGGCTGAGCGGCGCGCAGGCCTTCCAGCTGCACGACACGTACGGCTTCCCGATCGACCTCACCCTGGAGATGGCGTCGGAGCAGGGGCTCCAGGTGGACGAGCCGGCCTTCCGCACCCTGATGCAGGAGCAGCGGAACCGGGCCAAGGCCGACGCCAAGGCCAAGAAGGCGGGCGCGCAGGCCAGCGAGGTCTACAAGGACCTGCGGGCGTCCGGCCCGACCCCGTTCACCGGCTACACCGAGCTGTCGACCGAGTCGAGCGTGCGCGGCATCGTCCGTGACGGGGCCCTGGTCAACGG
>DATHAP010000087.1 GCA_035489715.1 Actinomycetes bacterium | reverse complement strand
GTCGATGAGCGCGTTGAGGACCCGCTTGCCGTGGAAGTCGTACCGCACCAGCAGCAGCGCGGCGACGACGCCGAAGACGGTGTTGGCCAGCACCGCCCAGAACGCGATCACGGCGGTGAGCTGGAACGCGTGGATGGTGGCCTGGGTCGTGAGGCCGTCGATGACCGGGCCGATGCCGTTCTCGAACGTGCGCCAGAAGATCAGCGCGACCGGGATGACGAGCAGGAACGTCAGGTAGAGCAGCGCCAGGCCGCGAACGGCAGGCTTGACCAGGACGCCGGGGCTAGCCACGGCGGGCTCCCCAGCGCTGGAGCACGTCCAGCGCGACGAGCATCACGAGCGCGACGACGAGCAGGACCGTCGCGACCGCGGCGGCGCCGGCCACGTTGTCGTTCTCCAGCTGGTTGAAGATGTGCACCGATGCCACCTGGGTCTTGAAAGGGAGGTTGCCCGAGATCAGCACGGTGGACCCGAACTCGCTGACCGCCCGGGCGAACGAGAGCGCGGTGCCGGCGGCCATCGCCGGCAGGATGTTCGGCAGGATGATCCGGAAAAAGATCGTGGCCGGGCCGGCGCCGAGCGATGCCGCTGCCTGCTCCATCTCCCGATCCAGCTCGAGCAGGACGGGCTGCACCGTCCGCACGACGAAGGGCAGCGTGACGAAGAGCAGCGCGACCACGACCGCCAACCGGGAGTAGGCGATGTCGAGCCCGAGCGGGCTGTCCGTCCCGTAGACGGTGAGCAGGGCGAGACCGGCCACGATCGTCGGCAGTGCGAACGGCAGGTCGATGAGCGCGTCGAAGAAGCCCCGGCCCGGTAGCCGGTCCCGTACCAGGAGCCAGGCGATCATCGTGCCCATCAGGCAGTTGATCACCGCGACCAGGAACGACGCACCGATCGTGAGCTTCAGGGTCGAGGACGCCTCGGGGGTCGTGACAGCCTTCCAGAACCCGGCCAGGCCGTTCTCCTGACTCGTGGCGACCACGGCCGCCAGGGGGATCAGGACGATGACGCTGAGGTACAGGACGACGAAGCCGAGGCCGATCGCCTGGCCCTTGCCGTGCAGCGGCCGGCGTCGTGGCGCGGTCGGTGGCGCCGGCGTGGCCCCGGGAAGGAGGCTCACGCCGGCGTCGGTCCGGGAGGCTGTCGTGGTCAAGAAGTCGTCACTTCTCCGTCGAGACGCCGAGGTTGCGCTCGATCTCGGTGACCACGCCGTTCTCCTCGTCGAAGAAGGTCGCGAGCACCTCGTCCCAGCCGCCGAGGTCGGCGATGGTGAACAGGCCGGCCGGCTCCGGGAAGTCCTGGCCCGCCGTGTCGGCACCGTCGAGCACCGGCCGGTAGCCGTTCTCCGCGAAGATCTTCTGCGCCTCCTCGCCCCGGACGAAGTCCAGGAACGCCTTGGCCTCCTTCGGGTGCTTGGTGGTGCTGGTGACGGCGGCGGGGTTCTCGATCAGGATCGTCGAGTCCGGCACCACGTAGTCGAGGTCCTCACCGTTCTGCTGGGCGAAGATCGCCTCGTTCTCGTAGGAGATGAGCACGTCGCCCTTGCCGCCCGAGAAGGTCTGCAGCGAGGCCCGCGCGCTCTCGTCCTGCACCGGCACGTTGGCCAGCAGGTCGGCGAGGTACTGCTCGCCGTCGGCCTCGGACTTGCCGTCCTCGAGCTGCGCGCCGTAGCCGGCCATCAGGTTCCAGCGGGCACCGCCGGAGGAGAACGGGTTGGGCGTGATGACCTCGACACCCTTCTTCGTCAGGTCGTCCCAGCCCTGGACGCCCTCCGGGTTGCCCTTGCGGGTCACCAGGGCGACCACCGAGTTGGTGATGACGCCCTTGTTCTCGTCGGAGCTCCACGACGCGTCGACCATGCCGGCGTCGACCAGCCGGGTCATGTCGGGCTCGAGCGAGAACATGACGAAGTCGGCCGGCAGCCCGGCCTCGACGGCCCGGCTCTGGTCGCCGGAGGCGCCGTAGGACTGCTCGAACTTCACGTCCTGCCCGGCCTCGGTCTCTTGGAAGGCCGCGATGATCTTCTCGTACGCCGCCTGGGGAGTCGAGTAGGCGACGAGGGAGAGGGTGACCTCCTCGCCACCGTTGCCCGCGGCCGAGCCGTCGTCGGTCGAGGCCTCGGTGCTGGCGCACGCGGCGAGGGTCAGGGTGAGCAGTGCGGTGGCCATTCCGGCCGCGACTCGCCGTGGAGCCTTAAACAGCATGGGAAAACCTTTCTCCATCGAGAAACTTGTATTCAGACTCTAAGCAACGATCGGCGGATGTCCAAAATGTCCCGGCGCGTCGGATGAGACGGACGGCTGGCCGGGTCCCCTCCGGAGACGGAGGGCGGGAGAAAGTGAGCTAGTCGGCGTGCTGGGCCGGGACGGTGCCCAGCCGGCCGGCCTGGAAGTCCTCGAAGGCCTGCCGCAGCTCGGCCTCGGTGTTCATGACGAAGGGGCCGTACCACGCGACCGGCTCGCGGATCGGCGCCCCGCCGAGCACGAGCACGTCCAGCGCCGGCGTGTGCGAGTCCTGCGCGTCGTCGGCCAGCACGGAGAGCACGTCTCCGCTGCCGAGCACCGCGAGCTGCCCGCTGCGCAGAGGCCGCCGCTCGGTGGCGACCGAGCCGGCGCCGCCGAGGGAGTAGACCAGCGCGTTGAAGTCCGGCCGCCAGGGGAGGGTCAGCCGGGCGCCGGCCGAGACGGTGGCGTGGATCAAGGTGATCGGCGTGTACGTCGACCCGGGACCGTCGGACCCCTCGACCCCGGGGAGCGACCCGGCGATGACCCGCACCAGCGCGCCGCCGTCGTGCGACGAGAGCAGGCCGACCTTGGCCCCGCGGATGTCCTGGTAGCGCGGCGCCGCCATCTTGAGCTCGCGCGGCAGGTTGACCCACAGCTGGAAGCCGTGGAACAGACCGCCGCTGACGACCAGGTGCTCGGGCGGGGTCTCGATGTGCAGGATGCCGCTGCCGGCGGTCATCCACTGGGTGTCGCCGTTGGTGATCAGCCCGCCGCCGCCGTTGGAGTCCTGGTGGGCCATCTCGCCGTCGATCATGTAGGTGACGGTCTCGAAGCCGCGGTGCGGGTGCCACGGCGTGCCCTTGGGCTCGCCGGGCGCGTAGTCGACCTCGCCCATCTGGTCCAGGTGCACGAACGGGTCCAGCTGCTCCGGCGGCACGCCGGCGAACGCCCGCCGGACCGGGAACCCCTCGCCCTCGAAGCCGCGCGGCGCCGTCGTCACCGAGGTGACCGTGCGCTCGAGGGAGTCCAGCGCGGGGGCAGGGACCCGGGGGAGGGCGAGGACGTCGTCGACCGTCACGGCTGGCATGCCTGCGGAACGCCCCGGTGCCGGACGCGATTCCCGGCCCGGTCGCGACCCGTGAGAGCGTGGCCGCGATGGTCGGGTCCGAGATCGCCGGTGTCGTGCTGGCAGCCGGCGAGGGGCGCCGGCTCCGGCCGCTGAGCGACGTACGTCCCAAGGCGCTGTGCACCGTCGCCACCCGCCCGCTCCTCGAGTGGGCGGTCGAGCGCCTTCGGCCGTACGTCGCGCAGGTCGCCGTGAACGCGCACGCCCAGCTGGACGTGATGCGCGCCTGGCTGGACACCCGCGACCTGCACGTCTCCGCCGAGCCGGGCGAGGCGCGGGGGACGGCCGGGGCGCTGGGCCTGCTCCACGACTGGCTCGACGGACGACCGGTGCTGGTGACCAATGCCGACGCGTGGTACCCGCCGGAGATGGCACCGGCCATCCGCGACCTGGTCGCCGGCTGGGACGGCGAGCGGCCACGGCTGCTGTGCACTCGCCCCGACCAGCCGGACCCGGCGGTGCTCGGCGGGCTGCGCTACGTCGGGATCTGCCTGCTCCCTTGGTGGTCGGTGCGTGACCTCTCGCCGGAGCCGGCCGGGCTCTACGAGGTGTCCTGGCGCGACCTGCACGCGCACGGGCGGCTCGACCTGGTGGTGACCGACCTGCCGGCCGTGGACTGCGGCACCCCGGCCGACTACCTGCGGGCCAACCTGCTGGCGTCCGGCGGCGCCTCGGTCGTGGAGCCCGGTGCGGAGGTCGAGGGGCGGCTGGAGCGCAGCGTGGTCTGGGCGGGAGAGCGGGTGCGCCCCGACGAGGTGCTGGTCGAGGCCGTGCGGGGCGCCGGGACCACGCTGCACCCGTTCCGGCGCGAGGTCGCCCGGTGAATGACAGCGGTGTGATTCACCCGTACGATGGCGCCGACGAGCCGGGGCGTCCCGCCCTGGCGCCGGCACCGGTATCCGCACCGCCAGCGAGGAGCGACATGGGCACGAGCGACGCCGCCGACGCCTTCCGCCCCGCCGACGCGGGGGCCGCGTCCCGGCTGTCCGCCCGCGACCAGGAGATCCTCGCCTTCGAGCGGCAGTGGTGGAAGTACGCCGGGGCCAAGGAGCAAGCGATCCGCGAGCTCTTCGACATGTCGGCCACCCGCTACTACCAGGTGCTCAACGCGCTGATCGACCGACCCGAGGCGCTGGCCACCGACCCGATGCTGGTCAAGCGCCTGCGCCGGCTGCGCTCGGCGCGCCAGCGGGCCCGTTCGGCCCGCCGCCTCGGCATCGAGGTCTGACCGGTTGCGCCCGGTTCGCTACCCTCTGCACCGATGAGCCACGGACCTGACACCGGCCCGGCCCGGGTGCGCCGGGGCGCCCACCGCACCCGGCGCACCCTGGTGAACGCGCTGATGCCGTCGGTGCTCGCGGTCGCCGCGGTCAGCGCCCTGGTCACCTCGCTCGCCGTGTGGCAGGGCGACCGCACCGATGGCCCGCGGACCGACACGGCGGCCGCCGCCACCGCGTCGGCACCGACCTCGGCACCGCCGGTCACGACATCGCCCGCCTCCTCAGCTGCGACCCCGACCGGGACGTCCTCGGCCACCACGAGGGCGCAGAGCGCCGTCGAAGGCACCAAGGCGGAGCGGACGCCGGCGGCCGAGATGACGCGGACCGCCGACACCGGCGACACCGGCGACACCGGCGACAATGCCGGTGCGGTCGACCGGTCGACCGTCGAGGTCGTGGTGCTCAACCAGACCTCGCGGCCGGGGCTCGCCGCGTCGGTGGCCGCCCACCTGCGGTCCGCCGGCTGGGACGTGCCGGCCGTCGGCAACTTCCGCGGCACCGTCCCGGCGACCACGGTCTACTACCCGGCCGGCGGCGAGACGGTCGCATTCGCCGTCGCCGGCGACCTGCGCGCCACCCCGCGCACGCTGCCGCGGTTCGGCAACCTGTCGACGACCCGCTTCACCGTGGTCGTGACCGACTCCTACCAAGGATGACGGCGGTCGACGGCAGTTGAGCGGACCGACCCGGTGAGCCTCCCGAAGCCCGCCACCTCCGCCGGGCGCGACGGTCTGCGCGCCCTGCTCGCCGACCCGGCCGACGCCCTCGTGGCCCTCGACTTCGACGGCACGCTGTCACCGATCGTCCCCGACCCCGACGACGCCCGGGCGCACCCGGACGTGCCTCCGGTGCTGGAACGGCTGGCGGGGCGCGGCGTGCGGGTTGCCGTCGTCACCGGCCGCCCCGCGCAGCTGGCGGTGGACCGCGGCGGCCTGGCGGGGGTCCCCGGCCTGGTCGTGCTCGGGCACTACGGGCTGGAGCGCTGGGAGGGCGGCACGGTGACCGCGCCGGACGTGGCCGCCGGCGTCGCCGTCGCCCGCGACCGGCTGCCCGGGCTGCTGCGAGAGCTGGGGGCGCCCGAGGGCACCTCGGTCGAGGACAAGG
>DATHAP010000086.1 GCA_035489715.1 Actinomycetes bacterium | reverse complement strand
GTGCCCCATGTGCACGGGGGTCATGACCATCACACCGACCATCACCGAGTGCGACACGACCACCGCGGTCAGCCCGAGGCGCCCCACCCGCGAGGCCCAGACGGCCCGGACGGCGGTACCCGTGGCCTGGCGCGGTCGTGGCCCGTCGCCGCCGCCCCCGAGGCGCCGGGCCAGCAGCAGCGGGTCCGGCCGCAGCAGCAGCAGGAAGCCGGCCGCGACGACCGCGAACGCGACGGCGGACAGCGCGAAGCCGCCGCCGAGCGCGGGCAGGCCCAGCGCCCGGCCCAGATCGGCGCCCGGCCCGGCCAGGTTCGGGCCGAGCACCGAGCCCACGGTCGTCGCCCAGACGACGAGCGACAGGTCGCGGCCCCGTCGCGCCGGCGAGGCGAGGTCGGCCGCGGCGTAGCGCGCCTGCAGCCCGCAGGCCGTCGCAGCGCCGAAGGCGAACAACCCGACCAGCAGAAGCGGCAGCGACGAGATCGCGGCCGCGCCCACGGTGACCAGCGCCCCGACGACGGCGACCGCGTACCCGGCCGCCAGCCCGGCGCGGCGCCCGGACCGGTCGCTGATGCGTGCCAGGGGCACCGCCAGCACCGCGGCACCGAGCACGCCCGCCGTCGTCCCGAGACCGGCGGCGCTGTCGGTGCCGGCGACGTCGCGGGCCAGCAGCCCGCCCAGGGTGATCCCCACGGTCACCCCCAGTCCGGCCAGCGCCACACCGCCGCTGAGCGTGCCGACCGTCCGGCGCTGCACGGCGTCCGGATCGACGACGGCGGCCGGCACCGGGGTGGTCGGACGGGTCTCGGGCACGGCGGCAGTCTGCCGCACCGACGGCCACGGGCGGTTGGTCCCGCTGTCGCCGGCCCCGTCCGGACCGGCGAACTGTCGTACCTCCCGGGGACACTGGTCGCGTGTCCGCTCTCGACCGGTTCTCCGAGGCCACCCGGGCCTGGTTCACCGGTGCCTTCATCCGGCCCACCGCCGCCCAGGAGGGCGCCTGGGACGCCATCAGCAGCGGGGAGCACTCGCTCGTCGTCGCACCCACCGGGTCGGGCAAGACGCTGGCGGCCTTCCTGTGGTCGCTCGACCGCCTCGCGGCCACGCCGCCCCCCGCCGAGGAGCAGCTGCGCTGTCGGGTCCTCTACGTCTCCCCGCTGAAGGCGCTCGCGGTCGACGTCGAGCGCAACCTCCGGGCGCCGCTGACCGGCATCGGCCAGGCGGCCTCCCGCCTCGGCCTCGAGCGACCGGAGATCCGGGTCGGCATCCGGTCGGGCGACACCCCGGCCGACGAGCGCCGCGCGTTCACCCGCCGGCCGACCGACATCCTCATCACGACCCCGGAGTCGCTGTTCCTGCTGCTCACCAGTGCCGCCCGCGAGGCGCTGCGCGGCATCGAGACGGTCATCGTCGACGAGGTGCACGCCGTCGCCGACACCAAGCGCGGCGCGCACCTCGCCGTCTCGCTCGACCGGCTCGACGAGCTGCTGGAGCGGCCGGCCCAGCGGATCGGGCTGTCGGCGACGGTGCGCCCGATCGAGGAGGTCGCCACCTACCTGGCGGGCGGGCGGCCGGTGCAGATAGTCTCGCCGCCCTCGACGAAGGAGTGGGACCTCTCGGTCGTCGTCCCGGTCGAGGACATGAGCGAGCTGGGTCAGCCGACCGGCGAGCTGGAGGGGTCCGCGGCGGGCAACCAGCCGCGGGCGTCGATCTGGCCGGCGGTCGAGGAGCGGGTGCTCGACCTGGTCCAGGCACACCGCAGCACGATCGTGTTCGCCAACTCCCGCCGCCTGGCCGAGCGGCTCACCAGCCGGCTGAACGAGCTGGCCTACGAGCGCGCCACGGGCGAGCCGGTGCCCCCGGGGACCAACGCCGCGGCGCTGATGGCGCAGGCCGGGTCCGGTGGGGGGATCCCGGAGGGGGTCCAGCCGGTCGCCGCCGCCCACCACGGCTCGGTGTCCCGCGAGCAGCGGGCGATCGTCGAGGAAGCGCTGAAGTCGGGCCGGCTGCCCGCCGTCGTCGCGACCTCGAGCCTGGAGCTGGGCATCGACATGGGCGCGGTCGACCTGGTCGTCCAGGTCCAGTCGCCGCCGACGGTCGCCAGCGGCCTCCAGCGGGTCGGGCGGGCCGGGCATCAGGTCGGTGCGGTCAGCCGCGGCGTGCTCTTCC
>DATHAP010000085.1 GCA_035489715.1 Actinomycetes bacterium | reverse complement strand
CGCACGATGGCTTCACCATGGCCGACCTGGTCACCTACGAGCACAAGCGCAACGAGGCCAACGGCGAGGACAACCGGGACGGCGAGAGCCACAACCGGAACTGGAACTGCGGCGTCGAAGGGCCCACCGACGACCCCGAGGTCCTCGCGCTGCGGGCACGGCAGGTGCGCAACCACCTGGCCACCCTGCTGCTGTCCACGGGCGTGCCGATGCTGACGGCCGGCGACGAGCTCGGCCGCAGTCAGCAGGGGAACAACAACGCCTACTGCCAGGACAACGAGATCTCGTGGATCGACTGGAAGGACGTCGATGAGGACCTGTTCGCGTTCGTCTCCCACCTGGTCGACCTGCGGGGCTCCTCCCCCGTGCTGCGCCAGGAGGCGTTCTTCGAGGGGCTGGAGATCCCCGGCAGCGGCGGCACCCGTGACCTCGCCTGGTTCGCGCCGGGTGGGGGCCAGCTGACAACCACCGACTGGTTCGACCCGGGCCTGCAGACGCTCGGCATGTACCTGGACGGCCGGGGCATCCGGCACCGCGACGAGCACGGCCGCCCAGTGGTCGACCACTCCTACCTCGTGCAGCTGCACGCCGGCCCGGAGCCGGTCACGGTGCAGCTACCCGGCCCGCCGTGGGCCGACGGCTATGAGCTCGTCGTCTCCACCGAGTACGCGACCGGGGCTCCGCCGGAGACGACGATCGTCGCACCCGGCACGGTCGAGCTGCCGCCCCGCTCCGTCTGGCTGCTCAGGGTGCTCAGGAGGCCGTAGGCACACAGCCAGGGCGAGTGTCGACCTGTTGTCGTCTCAGCCCCTCGGAAGCAGCAACAACTCGACACTCGCGCGCGCTCAACCTGCCGACAAAGACCCCACTTCGGCGATGTCGTGATACGACTCGGACGACTCCCCCTCGCAGTACCACCAGCCGGAGCACGATCCCATCGCGCGACGGTGCTCCTGGCACACCGGCCATTCGAAACCGAGATCGGTCATGGCTTCGGCAACCTCGTAGGCGAGCAGTTCATCGGCGTCGGCGTCGAGACCTGCGCCGGCATCCGCCGTCCCCGCGTTCACGAACCAGTCCTCGTCCTCGACTTCGCTCTCGAGCACCAAGCGCCGGATCATCACGCCATCCGTCAGGGTGAGCACGTAGTCGGCGCTCAGGGAACACACCCACGGTTGAGCCGTCGTGCGCCGAAGGTCCTCCTGGACCCGCCCCGCGGCGGCCACCAGCCGCGCGTGCTCTCTCTTCACCGTCGGACTATGGCCGGTCGAGTGTCGAGTTGTTGCCACTGACACGGGACGACACGCCGTGGCGGACGACCACAACTCGGCTTTCGGGGCCGAGACGCCGAGAGCCCCGGTCCGACGGGCCGGGGCTCTCGTTCTCAGTGCGGGGGGTTCTAGTCCTGCGGCTGCTCGAAGGTGATGACGGTCCAGCCGAGGAGCAGGCGGTCGCCGTCGGAGAGCGGGTGGGCGACACCCGGCTCGAGCTGAGTCCACTCGGTGGCCTCGGGTCCGGCGACGTGCGTGCCGTTGAGCGACCCCAGGTCGACGAGGGACACCTCGCGACCCGAGCGCTGCAGGGCGGCGTGCGCCGAGGAGAGCACGTTCTGCGTGTCGGCGATCGGCACGGGGCGGGCCGAGCCGCTGGCCACGAGCTCGTGGTTGTCGGGGCGACGGCCGAGGACGAGGTCCTCGTCGACGGTGACGACCATGCCGTCGTCGAAGCGGAGCACCGGCGCCGCGGTCTGCTCAGGGCGCCAGAAGGCGGTCTGCTCACCGGACTCCACCGCCGAGCTGGGCGCGCGGGTCGCGCCCGAGCCGATGCCGGCGTCCGACGACGCACTGAACGGCGACGGGCCCGCGGGGGCGGCGGGGACGGCGGAGGACGCCGACGACGCGGCCCGGGCGAGCTGCAGCATGGCGCCCGAGCCGGGCACCGTGCCCTCGACGAGGTCGTAGGCGACCCCCGGCGGCATCTGCGGCGCCGCCGCACCCGGCCCGACGTACAGCGTCTGGCCGAGGGTGAAGCCGGAGGCGAGCGTGCAGCCCTCCACCGACGACCCGGACACCGGCACGCCGTCGACGGCCGGCTGACCCTTGCCCGACCACAGGGCGACACCCGTGCCGGCGCCCCCTGTCGGGTCGGACAGGACGAGCGCGAACGAGGCGGACCCGTGGGCGAGGGAGCTCACCTGGCTGGCGACGGCGGACAGCACACGGTCGGCACCGGGACCCGACACACCCAGGCAGGCGTGAAGGGCTGCGACGAGGGCCGGCGAGCCGGGTGCGTCGACCCAGAGCAGCCCGCCGCCGCGGCGAGCGACGACGGAGTCTCCGGGGAGGACT
>DATHAP010000084.1 GCA_035489715.1 Actinomycetes bacterium | reverse complement strand
TGCGACGCCGTCTCGGCGGTCTGGACGGAGCGCGGGTGGTTCGGACTTACGTCCGGCTGCTGGTCGCCGGGAGCGTCGCGGGGGGGCTGGCCTGGGCCGCCGCCCGGCTGGCCGGGGCGCCGCTGGACGACGGGGCGGCCGGCTCGGCGGTCGCCCTCGCGGCGGGCGGCGTGGTGCTGCTGGCGACGTACGTCCTGCTCGCCCGGCTCCTGCACGTGCACGAGCTCACCGACCTCGCGGGCAGCGTCCGGGGACGAGTCCGGCGCTGACGCTCAAGACGGGCGCTCGGCCCGCCGATCCCCTTGTCATGCCCTCGCAGCACGACCGCCTGCGCGCCCGCCCGACTGCCGACGCCCCGACGGTCGCCGGGCCGGACCGTGGCGACATCGTCATCGGCTGGCTCACCAAGATCGTCGTCGTGCTGGGCATCGCCGGGCTGGGCCTCTTCGACGCGATCTCGCTCGGCAGCACTGCGGTCAGCCTCAGCGACCAGGGCCAGTACGCCGCCCGCGAGGCATCCGAGGTGTGGCAGCAGACCGAGTCGGTGCAGAAGGCCTACGAAGCCGCCGCCGAGTCCGCTGCGAGCCAGAACGCGCAGAACGTCGTCGACCCCGAGTCGTTCCGGATCGATCCGGACGACACCGTTCACCTGCAGATCGAACGCACCGCCACGACCATCGTGCTCCGCCACTGGGGGACGTCGGCGAAGTGGGCGGAGCTCGAGCGCGAGGCCAAGGGCCGCTCGGTCGGCTGAGCCACGCCCGAGGAAGCGCCACCCAGGACTGAGCGTCCGTCCGACGGGTAGGCCGGGGCCTAGCATGGCTGGCTGCACCCTGCCCGCCCGACCGTCGACGACGAGGAGTCCCGTGCCGGAGGTCGTCGAGCCGGGGACCCGGCTCGTCCAGCGATACCGCCTCGAGCGGCGGCTCGAGGGTGCCGGGACCAACGCTGCCGACGCTGCCGACGGGACGGGCAGCACCGCCCGCACGCCCTGGACCTACTGGCGGGCCGAGGACGAGCTGCTGGCCCGGCCGGTGTCGGTGTGCCTGATCGACGCCAACGGGTCCACGGCCGACGCGGTCCTCGACGCCGCGCGCCGGGCCGCCGCCCTGCCCGACCCCCGGTTCCTGCGGGTGCTCGACGCGGCGCGGGTCGACGGTCTGGTGTACGTCGTGAGCGAGTGGGTCGCCGCCACCGACCTGGCCGGTCTGCTGGCCGACGGCCCGCTGCCCCCCGCGGAGGCCCGAGCAGTCGCGACCGAGCTGGCCGAGGCGATCAGCACCGCCCACGACGCCGGCCTGTCCCACCTGTGCCTGCAGCCGGAGCACGTGCTGCGCACGGCCCACGGACAGCTCAAGGTCGCCGGGCTGGCCGTGGACGCGGCCGCCCGCGGCATCGGCGAGGGCGACCCGAGGCGGGCGGCCGAGCGCGACGTGCACGGGATCGGCGCCGTGCTCTACGCCGCCCTGACCGCCCGCTGGCCCGGCGACACGGTCACCGCGCTCCGGCCCGCCCCCTGGGCCGACGACGCCCCGTGCCACCCCCGCCAGGTCCGGGCCGGCGTACCGCACGACCTCGACGAGCTGACCTGCCGGGCGCTCAGCCTGCCCGGGGCCCGCAAGGGCGGCCTGGCCGACCCGAGGGAGCTGGCCCGCGAGCTCGAGGCCGGCCACGGGGGCACGACCCGGCTGGCGGCGGTCGGTCCCGACGACCGGCCGGACCGGCGGGTCGGGCCCTCGCCGGTGGCGCCCGCCCCCGCGGCGGAGCGGGCCACCGACGACGAGCCCCACAGCCGGTCCCGCGCGGTCGTGCTGGCCTGGGTCGCCGCCGCGGTCGTCCTCGTCACCGGGCTGGTGCTCTTCGGCGGCCAGCTGGTGCTCACCGCGCTCGACGGCGAGGAGAGCTCGCCTGCTGCCGACGAGCCGGACGGGAGCGGCGACGACGGGAAGGGCTCGGCCCAGGTCCGCCGTCTGGACATCGCCGGGGTCCGCGCATTCGACCCCGAGGGTGACGGCGAGGAGCACGACGAGCAGGCCGGCCTGGTCGCCGACCGGGACCCGTCGACCGCCTGGACGACGGTCGACTACTTCGACCCGATGGAGCTGCAGAAGAGCGGCGTCGGGCTGGTCGTCGACCTCGGCGCACCGGCCGACGTGTCCGAGGTCGTCATCCGCCCCCAGGGCGGGCCGACCGACATCGAGGTCCGGGTCTCCAGCCGGGCGCGGAGCTCGCTGGCCGGCTACCAGCAGTTCGACCGGACGAGCAACGCGACCGGGCCGACCACGCTGCGCGTCGCCGAGCCGGTGCGGACCCGCTACCTCCTCGTGTGGCTGACCAGGCTGCCGGCCGTCGACGGCCAGTACATCGGGAGCATCAGCGAGGTGTCGGTGCGCGGCACCACGCCACGCTCCGGGACTTGAGCCGAGCGCGCCAGGTGCCGACCTAGGGTGGGTGCACCGGTCGACCGACCGGGCGACGGCAAGGCGCGGAGGCGGGCAGTGTGACGGGTCGCGGGACGGACGCTCCCGGGGACGTCCGAGGCGACGCCGACCTGCTCGCGGCCCACGCGGCAGGCGACCCGGACGCGTTCGGCGAGGTGGTCCGGCGGCACCGGGACCGGCTCTGGGCGGTCGCCCTGCGCACCCTCGGCGACCGCGAGGAGGCCGCGGACGCCCTGCAGGACGGCCTGGTCTCCGCGTTCCGGGCCGGCCGCACCGGCTCGGCAGCCTTCCGCGGGGAGGCTGCCGTCACCACCTGGCTGCACCGGATCGTCGTCAACGCCTGCCTCGACCGGGTGCGCCGGGCGGCGGCGCGGCCGGTCGACCCGCTGCCCGACCACGACGTGCCCGCCCGCGGTGACCAGGTCGGCGCGCGGGAGACCGCCCTCGACGTGACCGCGGCGCTGGCGCTGCTGCCGGTCGAGCAGCGGGCCGCCCTCGTCCTGGTCGACATGTACGGCTGGTCGGTGCAGGACGCCGCCGAGGCCCTCGAGTGCGCTCCGGGGACCGTCAAGAGCCGCTGTGCCCGCGGTCGGGCCCGGCTGCTGCCGCTGCTCTCGCCCGACCCCGCGCCGTCGGGGAACCTCGCCGACCCGGGCGGCGTCCGACCGGTGTCCGCCGCACCCGCGGCGACGACGACCCCCGAGGGATGTGACCTCGCGTGAGCGACCGCCCGCTCGGCGCCGCCCCTGCCGTCAGCGACGGCCACCTCGACGACGACACCCTCGCCGACCTGCAGGAGGACCTGCTCGAGCCCGCCGCTGCCCGGTCGGCGGGCGAGCACCTCGCCGGCTGCGCGGTCTGTGCCGACCGCGCCGACCGGCTGGCCCGCCTGCCCGGCCTGCTTGCCGACGCCGGCACCGCCGGGCCGGTGCCGGTCGAGGTCGCCACCGGCATCGACGCGGCGCTCTCGGCCGAGGCGGTGTCCGCCGGTGCCCCGGGCGCACGCACCGTGACGCCGCTGGACCCCGAGCGCCGCGGGTCACCCGTGGGCATGCGGGTCCTGCAGGCCGCGGCGGTCCTGGTGCTCGTGCTGGCCGGGGTCGGGCTGGCCCTCAGCGCGCTCGGCGGTGGGAGCGACGGCGACGCCGGCACGGCCGGCAGCGCCGTGGACTCCGGAGGCGGCAGCTCCGAGCGGTCGACAACGCTCGGCCAGTTCCCGCTCACGGTCAGCGGCCGCGCGTGGACCGGCAGCAGCCTCACCGAGGCCGTGCCCGACCTGCTGGCGGCCCGGCTCTCGCCCCCGGTCGACGCGCAGACCCTGCGCGAGAGCGCCGCCGGCAGCGACACCAGTCGGACCGACGCCCCGGAGGACGAGGGCGCCGACGACGGCACCGACGAGGACTCCCAGGAGAACACCGCCACTCCGGCGCCGGCCGCCGCGCCCACCGGCGCCCAGCGGCTGGCCTCCGGGCCCGCCCTCGCGGAGTGCGTCGCTGCCCTGGCCGACGGTCCGGTCACGCCGCTGGCGGTCGACCTCGCCACCTGGGAGGGCGACCCGGCGGCGGTCATCCTGCTGCCGACCCCGGACGACCCTGCCACCCTCGACGTCTGGGTCGTCGCACCCGACTGCTCCCCCGCCGACGCGAAGGTCCGGTACTTCGCGCGCCTGGCGCGCCCGTGACCGCCGGGGAATCCCGAGCACCTACGATCGGTTCCAGCAGCACGGTCCCGACCGGGGCCGGATGCGCTCAGGGAAGGTTGCTCGGCCACCGTGGACGACGTTCGCAATCTGATCATCATCGGGTCCGGCCCGGCGGGCTACACGGCGGCGATCTACGCCGCCCGTGCCGATCTCGCCCCGCTGGTCTTCGAGGGCTCGGTCACCGCCGGCGGCGCCCTGATGAACACCACCGACGTCGAGAACTTCCCGGGCTTCCCCGAGGGCGTCATGGGGCCTGACCTGATGGACCACCTGCGCCGTCAGGCAGAGCGGTTCGGCGCCGAGCTGGTCACCGACGACGTGACCGCCGTGGACCTGACCGGCCCGGTCAAGGTCGTCACCGACGGTGCGGGCGGCGAGCACCGGGCCCGCGCGGTCGTCATCGCCACCGGGTCCGGCTACCGCGAGCTGGGGGTGCCGCACGAGAAGCAGCTCTCCGGTCGGGGAGTGTCCTGGTGCGCCACCTGCGACGGCTTCTTCTTCCGCGACCAGGACATCGCCGTCGTCGGCGGCGGCGACACGGCGATGGAGGAGGCCACCTTCCTCACCCGCTTCGCGCGGTCGGTGACGATCGTTCACCGGCGCGACAGCCTGCGGGCCTCCAAGATCATGCAGGAGCGCGCCTTCGCGAACGACAAGATCCGCTTCCTCTGGGACAGCGAGGTCGTCGACGTCCTCGGCGAGAACAAGGTCAGCGGCGTGCGGGTGCGCAACACGCGCACCGGCGAGGAGTCCCAGCTCGACGTCACCGGGCTGTTCGTGGCGATCGGGCACGACCCGCGCAGCGAGCTCTTCGCCCAACAGGTCCGCCGCGACGACGAGGGCTACATCCTGGTCGACGCCCCGACCACCCAGACCAACCTGGCCGGCGTCTTCGCCTGCGGTGACGTCGTCGACCACACCTACCGGCAGGCGGTCACCGCGGCCGGCACCGGCTGCGCCGCCGCTCTCGACGCGGAGCGCTACCTCGCGTCGCTGGACGACGAGCTGTCGACCGGCGACCCGACCCAGGTGGCCCAGGCCGCCGTGGCCGGCTGACCCCCTGCCCGGTGTCGTCGCGCGAGGGAATCCCGCGCCGTACGCCCGTGTTCTCCTCGGTGAGCACTGCCACGCTCGCCGGACCGACCCCCTGAAACGCGAGAGGAAGACCGTGGGAGCCAACACCAAGACCGTGACCGACGCCAGCTTCGCCAGCGACGTGCTGCAGAACGACAAGCCCGTCGTCGTCGACTTCTGGGCCGAGTGGTGCGGCCCGTGCCGCCAGGTGTCCCCGATCCTCGACGAGATCGCCGGCGAGCACGCCGACAAGATCTCGGTCGTCAAGCTCAACGTCGACGAGAACCCGAAGGTCGCCGCGGAGTACGGCATCGTCTCGATCCCGACGATGAACGTCTACCAGGGCGGCGAGGTGGTCAAGACGATCGTCGGCGCCAAGCCCAAGGCGATGCTGCTGCGCGACCTCGAGGCCTACCTCTGAGGCACCGCACCTGAGCCACGCCGATCTGGTCGGACGCTCTCTTCCCGGCCCGGCCCCCGCCACCGCGCGGGAGTCGGGGCCGCTGGCGTTGGGTACGATTCACCGGACCGGCGCCGTACCGCCGCCCGGGCCGTCCGCACCGTCGAACCGGCTCGTCCCACGCCCCGTCCCGCGCCGACCGCACGACCGATCGCGAGGATCGCCCGCCGATGTCCCTCGAGCGCACCTACCGCCGCGGCGACGACGGCCCTGCCGTCGCCGAGATCCGCGCGAAGCTGCGCCTGGTGGGCCTGCTGACCGACGCGGACGACCCCGAGCCGGCCCGGGCCGCCGTGACGGCCAGCTTCGACGAGGCGACCGACCGGGCGGTCCGGGCGTTCCAGCAGCAGCGTGGCCTGCCGGTCGACGGCATCGTCGGCCCGGCGACGTACCAGGCACTGGACGAGGCCCGGTGGCGGCTCGGGGACCGGATCCTGTTCTACGTCCCGGCCCGGCTGCTCGCGGGTGACGACGTCGCCGCGCTGCAGCAGCGGCTGCTGGACATGGGTTTCGACTGCGGCCGGGTCGACGGGCTGTTCGGCGTCGAGACCGACGAGGCGTTGCGCGACTTCCAGCGCAACACCGGCCTGGTGGCCGACGGCACCTGCGGGCCGGCGACGTTCAAGGCGCTGACCCGGCTCTCCCGCACGGTCACCGGTGGCCGGCCGCACGACATGCGCGATTCCGAGGCGATCAACCGGGCCGGGCCGACGCTGTCCGACAAGCTGGTCATCGTCGATCCCGGCCGCGGCGACGAGCCCGGCGCCGCCTCGACCAGCGACGACCTGGTCTACGACGTGGCGTCCCGGATCGAGGGGCGGCTGAGCGCCACCGGGTGCACCGCCTTCCTCACCCGAGGCCCGGAAGCTGTGGGCTTCGGCGCGCTGCCCGACGCGCCTGACGTGCTCGACGTGGTCGAGCTCGTCAGCCGGCCGGGCGAGGTGCAGCGCGCGGAGTTCGCCAACGCCGCCGGCGCCGACCTGCTGATCTGCCTGCAAGCCGCCGTCCACGACAACCCGGATGCATCCGGCGTGGCGACGTACTACTACGGCAGCGACCGCTACGGCCACTACTCCGCGATCGGCGCCCGGTTCGCCGGCCTGGTGCAGCGCGAGATCTGCGCCCGCACCGACCTGGTCGACCTGCGGACCCATCCGATGAACTGGGACCTGCTGCGCCGGACCCGGATGCCGGCGGTCCGGATCGAGGTGGGCTACCTGACCAACGCCGGCGACGCGGCGCGGCTGGCCGACCCGGCGTTCCGAGACGTGCTCGCCGAGGCCGTGGTGGCTGCCGTGCAGCGGCTCTACCTGCCGCCGGACCAGGACGCCCAGACCGGCTTCCTGCGCATCCCCGCGCTGCGCGGCTGACGCTCAGACCGGGCGGAAGGCCGGCTCCGGGCTCATCGACCCCAGCAGGCGCTCGAGGGCGACCTCGACGTCGGCCCGCCAGGACACCGCGGTGCGCAGGTCGAGCCGCAGCCGAGGGAAGCGGTGGTGGGGCCGCACCGTCTTGAAGCCCACCGCGAGCAGGAAGTCGGCCGGGATGACGCATGGCGTCGAGCGGCCCTCCTCAGCAGCGCCGGGAGGGCCGGGGGCGAGGTCGCGGGGGTCGTCGGGCGCCGCCATCCCGCGCATGCCACCGCCCTCGCCGCCCGGGCCGCCCAGCGCGCCGCGCGCCGGAGGGGCCGGGTCCTCGGTCGCGGTGCGGTCGATCAGCCCGAAGGCCTCGATCGCGCGCACGCCGCGGCGGGTCAGGTCCTTGGCCGCGGTCTGCACCAGCATCCGGGCCAGCCCGCCGCCGGTGAACTCAGGCTGCACCCGGGCGGTCATCAGCAGCACCGCGTCGCCGGAGACCGGCGAGGTCGGGAAGGCCAGGCTGCGCGGCACGTGCGTCGGCGGCGCGTAGGTCAGGTAGCCGGCCGGCAGCGAGTCGACGTAGACGATCTTGCCGCAGGACCCCCAGTCGAGCAGGGTCGCCGAGAGCCAGGCCTCCTTCTCGAGCTCGGTGTCACCGGACCGCGCGGCGGCCTGCCCGGCGACCGGGTCCAGCTCCCAGAACACGCAGCTGCGGCAGCGCACCGGAAGGTCCGAGAGGTTGTCCAGCGTCAGGTTGGCGACCCGTCGCGACACGTTGCCTCCCGTGCCTCCGCGCGATGCCCGCGCTGCTTGCCGAGGTGCTCGCCGCCCGCCCCCCGGTTGCGGCATCGCAGGGTATCCCGCAGCGGCGCCGCCCCGCCAGACCCGCCGGCGACGCCGTGCGGGTCCCCTCATATCGATATGCCGACTCGACGATGGGTCGACGTCTTGACATAGCAGTACGTCGTCAAGCCGATCTGCCGACCAGTCGCTCCCTCGCTGTGCCGACCTGTCGATCTGTCGGGCTATCGATCTGCCGGTACGTCGTCATGTCGAGCAGCCGTTGCACCGACCTCGGACCGGGTCGACGGGTCGACTGGTCGACGGGTCGACTGGTCGACTGGTCGAGGGGTCGACGTGTCGACGTGTCGAGTGCTGCCGTCACGCCGTGGCCGGGCGCCCCGCGCTCAGGCCTTGCCGGCGTCGTCGAGCGGCCCTTCGGCGGCCTCGGGTGCCATCACCGCCACGATCCGCTCGAGGTCGTCCAGCGAGGCGAACTCCACGATGATCCGGCCCTTCGACCGACCGAGGTCGACCTTGACCCGGGTCTCGAAGCGGTCGGAGAGCCGGTCGGCGAGCACGGCCAGCTTGGGGGCCACCGGGCGCCGGGCCTTGGCCGGCCGCGGGTCGGCGGCCGGCTGGTCGCCGCCCAGCGACACGATCTCCTCGACGGTACGCACCGACATGCCCTCGGCGACGATCCGCTGCGCCAGCCGCTCCTGGGCCGCGCCGTCGTCGAGACCGAGCAGCGCCCGGGCGTGACCGGCCGACAGCACGCCGGCGGCCACCCGTCGCTGGACCAACGGCGGGAGCCGAAGCAGGCGCAGGGTGTTGGAGATCTGTGGCCGCGACCGCCCGATCCGCCCGGCGAGCTCCTCGTGCGTACAGCCGAAGTCCTGCAGCAGCTGGTCGTACGCCGCAGCCTCCTCAAGCGGGTTGAGCTGGCTGCGGTGCAGGTTCTCCAACAGGGCGTCGCGCAGCATGGCGTCGTCACCGGTGTCGCGCACGATCGCCGGGATGGCGGTGAACCCGGCCTGCTGCGCGGCTCGCCACCGCCGCTCCCCCATGATCAGCTCGTAGCGGTCCGCTCCGAGCGGGCGGACCACGACCGGCTGCAGGAGGCCGATCTCGCGCAGGGAGTGCACCAGCTCGGCGAGTGCCTCCTCCTCGAAGACGGTGCGGGGCTGACGGGGGTTCGGGGTGATGGCGTCGAGCGGCAGCTCGGCGAAATGCGCCCCGACCACCGGCGCGGCGGACGTGGCTGTGCCGATATCGGACGCCGCTCCGCCAGGGCCGCCGGTACCGTCATCCTCGACGCCGGGTGCGCCATCGTCGCCGGATGCGGGCGCTGCCTCGTCGGGGGCGTCCTTCCCCGGGATCAGCAGGTCCACCGGCGAGGGGCCGGTGGAAGCGGTCTCGCCCTTCCCGGGGGCCGCCGGGATGAGAGCACCCAGGCCGCGGCCCAGTCCTCGACGTCGGTCACTCACGGGGTGCCTCCTCGACCGCGGGCGCAGTGAGCGAAGTGGCCGATGGTGCAGGAGTCACGCTTGAGACTGTAGTCGGCTCGGCCGGCGCGCCGCGGAGGGCCATCTCGCGCGCCGCCTCCAGATAGGACAGCGCTCCGGTCGATCCCGGGTCGTACGTCATCACCGTTTGGCCGTAGCTGGGCGCCTCAGAGATGCGCACCGACCGAGGCACCGTGGTTCGCAGGACGGTGTCCACGAAGTGGGTGCGGACCTCCTCGGCCACCTGCGCGGCCAGCCGCGTCCGCGCGTCATACATGGTGAGGAGGACGGTCGACACGTGCAGGTCCGGGTTGAGGTGTGCCTTCACGAGCTCGACGTTGCGGAGCAGCTGGCCGACGCCCTCGAGGGCGTAGTACTCGCACTGGATCGGGATGAGCACCTCGGGCGCCGCCACCAGGGCGTTCACCGTCAGGAGGCCGAGACTGGGTGGGCAGTCCACCAGGACGTAGTCCAGCCGGCTGTCCCGGTGCTCGGCCGCCCACGTCATGTACGCGGACAATGCCTTGGCGAGACGGGACTCCCGAGCGACCAGGCTGACCAGCTCGATCTCGGCGCCCGCCAGGTCGATGGTCGCCGGAGCGCACCACAGACCGGCGATCCCGTCCACGGCGACGACGACCTCGTGCATGGGCCGGCCGTCGATCAGGACGTCGTAGATGGAAGGGACCTCGGCGTGGTGCTCCACCCCGAGGGCGGTCGACGCGTTCCCCTGGGGATCCAGGTCGATCACCAGCACTTCCGCCCCTTGTAGGGCGAGTGCCGCAGCCAGGTTGACGGTCGTCGTGGTCTTTCCCACGCCGCCCTTCTGGTTCGCGACCGTGAGGACCCTGGTGTGCGGGGGCCGGGGCAGCGGGTCCCCCACCCGGCCGGCGAGGACCCGCAGTGCGGTCTCCGCCGCGCGGGCGATCGGGGTGTCGTCCAGGTTCGGCAGGTCGGCCTCCGGGGCGTCGGTCACGGCCAACTCTCCTGCGGTCGAGGCGCCGCCGAGGCGGCCGAGTAGGTCCAGGGTTTGCGCCGGGCCGGTGCTCCGGGCGTCCGCCGGCGCGGAAGATGTTTCACGTGGAACAGCACCTGACGCACTGGTGGGATCTGACGCACTCGTGTGATCCGGA
>DATHAP010000083.1 GCA_035489715.1 Actinomycetes bacterium | reverse complement strand
GCCCGAGGACGTCTCCGGCATCGTTCTGCAGAGGGAGGCCCTGAACGTGGGGGCCGGCCCCGGCGCACAGGTCAGCGCGCCGGACGGCGTCGCCGACGTGCTGGCCGAGCTGGAGGCGGCGCCGGCAGGGACCGGCCCGTGCGGCGACGCGGTCTCGGGGCGCACCTTGTGGCTGGAGGACGCGCAGGAGGCGCGCTGGTCGCGCCTGGACGTCCTCGTCGACTCCGCCGGCTGCAAGACGGCCGTCTCCGAGCTGGGCGGCACCCGGGTGATGTCTGGCGACCCGGTGGCCGCGGCGACGGACGCCAGGTCGCCGGTCCAGGCGCCGGTCGGCCCGGACGCCCGGGTCGTCACCGCTCACGGCATGTCCATCGCGGTGCCGGAAGGGTGGCAGGTCGTCCAGGCAGCGACCGTGGACCCGTGCCGCCTGACCGGGCCTGCCGTCGTCGTCGCCGACGAGCTCGCGCCGAGCTGCTACGCGTCGCTCGGGGCCAGGCCGACGGCGCCCTTCGCCTGGCTCACCGCGCAGCCCATCGAGAAGGGGGCGTACGTCGTCGATCCGCTCGGGGCGGAGGACGGTACCCTCTCGGTCGACTGGTCGCATCGGCAGGTCGACGTGCCCGGCCACCTGCTCATGGACGGCTTCGTCGGCGTCCCCGACGGGGACGCCGGCCGGGTCCTGGTCGTCGGCCTGGAGCGGGAGCCCAGCCTCCTCCTCCGCGCGTCCGTACGGATCGGTTGAGCCGGTCGTCGAGGTCACTAGGGTGCGGTCCATGGACGGAGCCCGACCGGTCCGCGCCCCGCGCGGGAGCCAGCTGACCTGCCAGTCCTGGGGCGCCGAGGCGGCCCTGCGGATGCTGCAGAACAACCTCGACCCGGAGGTGGCCGAGCGACCCGACGACCTCGTCGTCTACGGCGGCTCGGGACGCGCAGCCCGGTCCTGGGCGGCGTACGACGCGATCGTCGACTCCCTGCAGACGATGGCTCCGGACGACACCCTCCTCGTCCAGAGCGGCAAGCCGGTCGGGGTGGTCCGCACGCACGAGGGCGCGCCGCGGGTGCTGATCGCCAACTCGCTGCTGGTGCCGCGGTGGGCCACGCCGGAGCACTTCCGCGAGCTCGAGGACGCCGGGCTGATGATGTACGGCCAGATGACGGCAGGCTCATGGATCTACATCGGGACCCAGGGGATCCTGCAGGGCACCTACGCGACCTTCACCGAGGTGGCCGAGCAGCACTTCGGCGGGACCCTCGCCGGCACCATCACGCTGACCGGCGGGCTCGGCGGCATGGGCGGCGCGCAGCCGCTGGCCGTCACCGGCAACGGCGGGGCGGCCCTGTGCATCGAGGTCGACCCGTGGCGGGCCCGGCGCCGGCTCGACCACGGCTACCTCGACGAGGTCGCCGACTCCCTCGACGACGGCATCGCCCGGGTCGAGGCAGCCAAGCGGGAGCGGCGCGCGCTGTCGGTGGCGGTCGTGGCCAACTGCGCCGACGTCCTGCCCGAGCTGGTACGTCGCGGCTGGAGCCCCGACGTGGTCACCGACCAGACGTCCGCCCACGACGAGCTCAACGGCTACGTGCCCAACGGCATGACGCTCGAGGAGGCGCTGGAGCTGCGGTCGGCCAAGCCGCAGGAGTACGTCGAGCGCTCCCGGGCCGCGATGGCCGAGCACTGCCGCGCGATGGTCGACCTCGGTCGGGCCGGCGCAGTCGTCTTCGACTACGGCAACGGGCTGCGCGGGCAGGCCAAGGACGCCGGCTTCGCCGACGCGTTCAGCTACCCGGGGTTCGTGGTGGCCTACATCCGGCCGCTGTTCGCCCGTGGCGCCGGCCCGTTCCGATGGGCCTGCCTGAGCGGGTCACCGGCCGACCTGGCCGCGACCGACGAGGCGGTGCTCAAGGCGTTCCCCGACGACGACGGGCTGCAGCGCTGGGTCCGCTTCGCGGCCGAGAAGGTCAAGGGCCAGGGCCTGCCGTCGCGGATCTGCTGGGTCGGCTACGGCGAGCGGCACCGCGCGGGGCAGGCGTTCGACGACCTGGTGCGGTCCGGTGCCGTCGAGGCGCCGATCGTCATCGGCCGCGATCATCTCGACGCCGGGTCGGTCGCCTCACCCGAGCGTGAGACCGAGGCGATGCGCGACGGAACCGACGCGGTCGCCGACTGGCCGATCCTCAACGCCCTGCTCAACACCGCGTCCGGCGCCACCTGGGTGTCCGTGCACCACGGCGGGGGAGTCGGCATCGGCAAGTCGATCCACGCCGGCGTGGTGGTCGTCGCCGAGGGCACCGACGCGTCGTACGAGAAGCTCACCCGGGTCCTCACCAACGACCCCGGCACCGGCGTCCTGCGCCACGCCGACGCGGGCTACGAGATCGCCGAGCAGACCGCCCGCGAGGTCGGCATCCGGGTCCCGATGCTCGACGGCACCCACGCCCCGTCCTGGCAGTCCTGACCCCCGCCTGGGGGAATGATCACGTTCACGTGGTCAATGGGACCCGTGCACGGTGGATACGCCGTGCATCGGTGGCATCGATCATGCTTACGTGATCATTCCGGCCGGTCAGCCGGTCAGCCGGTCTTCTGGCGGGCCCGGTAGGCCGCGACGTGCAGGCGGTTGCCGCAGGTGCGGCTGTCGCAGTAGCGCTTGGACCGGTTGCGCGACAGGTCGACCAGCACCCGGTCGCAGTCGGGGGCGGCGCAGACGGCGAGCCGCTGCCGCTCGTGAGCCGCGATGACGAACGCGAGCGCCATGCCGCAGTCGGCCGCCAGGTGCTCGGCCACCCGAGCACCTGGCGCGTAGTAGTGCATGTGCAGCGGCCAGCCGTCGTGGTCGGTGAGCCGCGGCGTCGTCCGCCCGTCAGCCACCAGGTGGTTGACCAGCCGGACCGCCTCGGCGTCGTCGTCGGCGACGACGATCGCCCGCAGCCGGTCACGCAGCCGCCGGACCGCCGCCAGGTCGCTCCCGGCCAGGGCACCGGCATCGGAGACCTCGCGCCGCTCGACGAAGGCGGTGAGGTCGTCGAGGTCGGCCATCCGGTCCGGGCGGCTGCCCGACTCGCGGCTGTTGACCAGGTCGACCACGGTCATCAGCGCGTGCTGGGTGTCGTGTCCCAGGTCCACCGGTGCTCCGCCTCATCGTCGGCTTGCTATTGTGCGTCCGACAGGAGCGTAACCCAGGAACGGTGCTGACGCAGGCGGGAGGTGGCACGTGTCGCCGGGCGTCCTCACTGGGCGGCCGACCGTCGCGGCGGCGGCCGGGGCGGCGTGCATCGCCACATCGGCGACCCTGGTCCGCCTCGCCGACGTCGAGCCTGCCACGGCGGCGGTCTTCCGGTGCCTCTACGCGCTGCCGATCCTGGCCCTGCTCATGCTGCGGGAGGACCGGCGGTACGGCCCGCGGACCCGCGACGAGCGGCTGCTCGCCATGGGGGCCGGCGTGTTCTTCGCCATCGACCTGGTCCTGTGGCACCACGCGATCGCGTCGGTCGGCGCCGGCATCGCCACGGTGCTCGGCAACCTGCAGGTGGTCTTCGTCGGCGTCCTCGCCTGGTGGCTGCTGCACGAGCGGCCCAGCACCCGGCTGATCGCCGCCGTGCCGGTCGTGCTGGTCGGTGTCGTCCTGATCTCCGGCGTCGTCGGCTCGGGTGCCTACGGCGAGGACCCGGTGCTCGGCGTGGTCTACGGCCTGGGCACCTCGCTGGCCTACGCCGGCTTCCTGCTCCTGCTGCGGCAGGGCTCGCGCGACCTGCGCCGGGTTGCCGGCCCGCTCTTCGACGCGACCCTGGTCGGGGCGGTGCTCTCGGCGGTGATGGGGCCTTTCGCCGGCGGCCTCGACCTGGTGCCGTCGTGGCCGGCCCATGGCTGGCTGCTGACCCTCGCCCTGACCTCGCAGGTCGTCGGCTGGCTGTTGATCACGATGTCGCTGCCACGGGTCCCCGCGGCGCTGACGTCGGTGATCCTGCTCCTCCAGCCGGTCGCGTCCGTGGCGCTGTCGGCGGCGGTGCTCGACGAGCGGCCCTCCTCCGCGCAGCTGCTCGGGTGCGCCATCGTGCTCGCCGGTGTCGTCGCGGCGACCGCGGGGCGCCGTGCCCGGCGACCGGTCGAGGAGGGCAGGATCGCCGCGTGAACCTCACCGTCCGCGGCATCGGCCGCCTGCTCACCATGGTCGCCGATCCGGTTCCCGACGCGGCCGTCGTGGTCCGGGACGGACGGGTCGCCTGGACCGGTCCGGAACGGGAGCTGCCGGCCGATGCGCCGGACCAGGAGCTCGACGCGGGCGGGGCAGCCGTCACACCGGGCTTCGTCGACGCCCACACCCACCTGGTGTTCGCGGGGGTCCGACGCGATGAGTTCATCGCCCGGCTGGCCGGGACGACGTACGACGGCGGCGGCATCCGGACGACGGTCGCGGCGACCGCGGCGGCCAGCGACGACGAGCTGCTCGACCTG
>DATHAP010000082.1 GCA_035489715.1 Actinomycetes bacterium | reverse complement strand
GATGGTGAGTGGAGCGGGTGGCTACACGCATGATTCACAGACGCCGGAGGCGGCCCGACCCCGAAGAGCCGAACCGCCTCTGACCTGCGACCTTCTCGGTCGGGACGACAGGATTTGAACCTGCGACCCCTTGACCCCCAGTCAAGTGCGCTACCAAGCTGCGCCACGTCCCGGTCGGAGCACAGCCTAACGGCTCCGCGGTCAGCGATCCCCGTCGGTCCGGCTGCCCTCGGTGACCATCCTCGCGAACTCCCGCGCCTGCGCCGTGGCCCGCTCGCCCTCCGAGCGCTGCACGCCCATCGCCGCCAGGGTCGAGCCGTCCGACACGTCGAGCATCATCCAGGCGTCGTCACGGGAGAGCCGGACGCCGACGACCTCGGACCAGTCGAGCCGGCGCCGGGTCAGGATGTTGACGACGGTCGCACCCTCCTCGTCGGTCTCCACCCGCACCGAGGCCAGCCGGTGCAGGAACCAGACGCACCCGAGTGCGAACCCGACCACCGCCAGCCGCGAGCCGAAGCCCCAGCCGTGCTCGCCCTCTCCGGGCAGCAGTAAGGCCACGCCGGTCAGGACCACGAAGAGCGCCGCGGCGCACGGGTAGACGACGAGCCTGGCCCGCCGCGGCCGGAGCACCACCCGGCGGCACGGGTCGGTCCCCACGGCGTTCACCGGCTCACAGCCGGCAGGCGTGGATGTCGGTGACCAGGATCCCTCTGGCGCCGAGGTCCCACAGCTCGTCCATGATCCGGTTGGTGTCGGCGCGCGGCACCATGGCCCGCACCGCGACCCAGCCCTTGTCGTGCAGCGGCGACACGGTGGGCGACTCGATGCCCGGGGTGAGCCGCACCGCGCCCTCGACAAGCTCAGCGCGGATGTCGTAGTCCATCAGCACGTACCGCCGGGCGATGATCACGCCCTGCATGCGCCGCACGAGCTGATCCACGGCGGAGGTCGACGGCACGCCGGTACGTCGCACCAGCACGGCCTCGGACTCCAGGATGGGCTCCCCCACGATCTCCAGACCCGCCTGGCGCAGCGTGGTGCCGGTCGAGACGACGTCGGCGATCACGTCGGCCACGCCGAGCCGCACCGCGGTCTCGACCGCGCCGTCCAGCCGGACCACCTCGGCGTCGACGCCGTGCTCGGCGAAGTGCTTCGCGAGCAGCCCGCCGTACGACGTGGCGACCCGCTTGCCGGCGAAGTCGGCCACCGACGTGGCCGATCCGGGGCGCGCCGCGAAGCGGAACGTCGACTCGGCGAAGCCGAGCGGCAGCAGCTCCTCGGCCGGCGCGCCGCTGTCGAGGAGCAGGTCGCGGCCGGTGATGCCGACGTCGAGCTCGCCCGAGCCGACGTAGGTGGCGATGTCGCGCGGCCGGAGGAAGAAGAACTCCGCGTCGTTCTCCGGGTCGTGCAGCAGCAGCTCGCGCGGGTCGGTGCGCTGCCGGTAGCCCGACTCGCGCAGCATGTCTGAGGCCGGGCCGGCGAGCGAGCCCTTGTTGGGGACGGCGACGCGGAGCACGCTCTCCGGCCTCCTCTGCAGGTGTGAGTCGGTCAGGTCGGTGGGGCGGACGTGCTACAGCCGAGCGTAGACGTCGTCGAGGCTGATGCCGCGGGCCAGCATGAGCACCTGCAGCTGGTACAGCAGCTGCGAGATCTCGTCCGCTGTCCGGCCCGCGTCCTCGTGCTCGGCGGCCATCCAGACCTCGGCCGCCTCCTCGACGACCTTCTTGCCGATGGCGTGGACGCCGGCGTCCAGCGCGGCGACGGTGCCCGACCCGGCGGGTCGCTGCGTGGCTTTCGCGGTCAGCTCGGCGAACAGCTCGTCGAAGGTCTTCACGCCCGTGATCCTCCCAGAGCCCCGGCTCTTCGGCGCGGTGCCGTCCTAGGGGATGGTCGGCAGACCGCGCTCGTCCAGCGGCCAGCCCGGGTTGTGCGCGATCTCCCACGCGTGCCCGTCCGGGTCGGCGACGATCGAGGTGTAGCCGCCCCACTCGGCGGCCGTCGGTGCGGCGAGCAGGGCGGCACCGGCCGCCATCATCTCGGCGACACACCGGTCCACCTCGTCGGGCGAGTCCAGGTTGATGGCCAGCGAGGACTGGCGCACGTGCGGCCCGCTGCCGCTCGCGCCGCTGCCACCGCCCGCCCCCATGTCGCGGGCCAGGTCGCTCTCGGGATAGACGGCCAGGAGCGAACCCGCCGTGCGGAAGACTGCGAAGTCGTCCATGTCGATCGCCGCCTCCCAGCCGAGCGCCCGGTAGAAAGCCTTCGACCGGGCGACGTCGCGCACGCCGAGGGTGACGAGGGAGACACGGGCCGGGACCATGTCAGTCCACCTTCCGGAAGCCGGAGCACATCATCCGCCGCCAGGAGCTCCGGCCGTCGTCCACCATCAGGTCGGCCTGCTGCACGAGGTCGTGCACATCGATCCAGTGGAAAAGTGCGTCCTCGACCGGGCCCTCGGCGGTGGAGGCCTCCCAGGATCGGCCCGGTGTCATGCCGTGGGAGTCGACGTCCGACGCGAGGACATTCAGCACGTCGGCGCTGTCGTGCTTGGTGTGCGCGTGGACGAAGCGCTCGGCGACGGTCTTCACGACGTCATCAGCCCGCGCAGGGTGACGGCGGTCGCGACCGCCGCCTCGGCCGCCTCGCGACCCTTGTTGTCCCGGGACGAGTCGAGCCCCGCCCGGTCGAGCGCCTGCTGCTCGTCATCGCAGGTCAGCACGCCGAAGCCGACCGGGATGCCGGTGTCCAGAGCGACCCGCCCCAGACCGGCAGTGACCGCCTGGCACACGTAGTCGAAGTGCGGGGTGCCGCCGCGGATCACGACGCCCAGGGCGACCACGGCGTCGTACGACGTGGCGAGCCGCGCCGCCACCACCGGCAGCTCGAAGGACCCGGGCACCCGCACGACCGTCGACTCCTCGACGCCGAGCTCGGCCAGGGCCCGCTCGGCGTTGCCCACCAGGGCGTCCATGACCTTCTGGTGCCAGCTCGCCGCCACGACGGCGACCCGCAGGCCGCTGCCGTCGACCTCGAGGTCCGGTGCCCCCTCGCCGCTCACGTCGGCCTCCCCTCGTGCACCACGTCGGTGGCCGGGCCGGGTCCGGATTGGTCCGGCAGGTCCGGCAGGTCCGGCAGGTCCGGCACATCCGGCAGGGCCGGCAGGTCGGGAAGAGTG
>DATHAP010000081.1 GCA_035489715.1 Actinomycetes bacterium | reverse complement strand
GAGCGCCGACTGACCGGCGAAGGTCTGGAGCAGCTCCGGAGTCTCCACCGGGAACCCGCCAGAGCTGCGTCGCCGC
Source organism: Actinomycetes bacterium (assembly GCA_035489715.1). Lineage (NCBI taxonomy): Bacteria > Bacillati > Actinomycetota > Actinomycetes > Actinomycetes bacterium. The sequence goes on along the minus strand of DATHAP010000081.1, from coordinate 43,026 downwards.
ACGACCAACGCCCCCACGATCTCCGCCTCGTGCTGGATCGGGACCGCCAGCACCGAGCGCCACCCGGCCTCCTTGAGCTGCGTGAGGTGTGGATCGAGGGCCGCCGTCTCGAGGTCCTGCTCCATCTGGGGCTGTCCCTCGAGGCAGGCCCGGCCGACCAAGGAGTTGTCCAAGGAGATGTGGGTCTCGCCGAGCCGACGGAGGAGGTCGGCTGTGGTGCCGAAGGCCGCCCGGATCCGGAACGCCTGGGTCGCGGTGTCGAGCTCGAGGAGGGAGCCGCCGTCCGTGCCGGTGAGCTGGACCGCGTGCGTGACGATGGTGGTGAGCACCTCGTCCAGGTCGAGGCTGGAGTTCACCACGTGCCCGATCTCGCGAAGAGCCTCCAGCTGACCGACCTTGTCCGCCAGCTCGGTCGTGCGGGCCTGCAGGTCCCGGACCAGGTCGACGTTGCGGATCGCGATCGCCGCCTGGGCGGCGAAGGTGCTGACCAGCTGGATGGCTCGTTCGCTGAACGGGTCGACCTCGCTGCGCCAGAGAGCGAGCACGCCGACGACCTCGGCCTCGACGATCATGGGCACTCCGAGGGCGGTCCGGAACCCGCCCACGCGCTGGATGTCGGGCCGTCCGTAGTCCGGGTCGGCGAGGACGTCCGCGATCTGCTGAGCCCGTCGGTCCAGGGCCACCCGGCCGGTCAGGCTCGCCCGGTCCGCAACCAAGGGCTGCTGGCGGGTGTAGTCGAGGTAGTCGTCGGACACACCACTTTCCACGGCGACCCGGAACGTGCCCTCCTCGAGGAGGTAGACCAGGGCGGCGTCCGCCCCGCACAGGCGGCGGGCGCTCTCGACCACCGTCCCCAGCACGCCTTTCAGGTCGGCCGCGGAGCGACCCAGGGCCGTCAGAACCTCGCCGGTGGCCTCGAGGTGCTCGCGGGACTCACGGAGGTCGGCGCGCAGGCGCCCGAGCTCGCCGTCGTCCGGGTGGCCGGGACCTGAAGCTGCTGCCTCGTCGCTGGGCATGCGGACCCCCTCGCCGCACAGGGCGCTGCGGGCCCGCGTCGGGCCATGGGCCCGAGAGCTGCCCCGTGAGAGGGCACCCCCCACCAGGGAGTGTGCTCCCACCCGCCGGTGCGGGCAACGCTCCGGCGCCCCGGGCCCGGCCTAGTCCCGCCAGATCAGGACGACCGCCCGGTCGTCGTTGTGCGCCGCGGCGACCCGGTCGATCAGCTTGCGGGCACCGTGCCGGAAGCCGCGGGTGACCAGCCGCTCCGCCTCACCCAGCAGCTTGTCGATGCCGACCGCGATGTCCTGGCCGGGCTTCTCGATCAGGCCGTCGGTGAACATCAGCAGCGCGTCCCCGCGCTCCAGCCGGCCGCGCTCGGACACGAACTTGGCGTCCGGGAAGATGCCCAGCAGCGGCCCCTCGCTGGCCTCGCTGACCCGCCAGCGACCCGAGCCCGACGTGAAGTGGACGGCGGGCGGGTGGCCGGCGACCGACACGACGTACTCTCCCGTGGCCAGGTCGATGACGACGTGGGCGACGGTCGCGAAGCCCTCCTCCCAGTGCTGCCGGATCAGGTAGCGGTTGGTCGCCGGCAGGAACTCCTCGTGCGGCACCGACCCGAGCAGGCCGCCGAACGCGCCGGACAGCAGCAGCGCGCGGGTGCCCGCGTCGACGCCCTTGCCCGAGACGTCGACGAGTGCGACCTCGACGTGCGTGCCGTCGTCGGAGCGGGTCGCGACCAGGAAGTCGCCGGAGAACGACGCGCCGCCCGCGGAGCGCAGGACGATCTCGGCCGACCAGCCGTCCGGCAGCGCGGGCATCTCCCCCTGCGCGGTCAGCCGGTCGCGCAGGTCGACCAGCATCGAGTCGCCTCGTGTCCCCTGCACGCCCAGCCGCCCGCGGCTGCGCGCCAGAAGGTGGACCATCGCCGCGGTCCCGGCCACGACGATGATGGCGCCCTTCGCGACGTCGTCGACGCGCACCAGGTCGAAGACCACGACGGCGGCGACCACGACGTCGAGCAGCAGCAGGCTGCGCACGCTGAGCAGGAACCCGCCGGCCAGCACCACCAGCGCCAGCATCGAGAGCGGGAAGAGCCCGCGGTCGCGGGTGAACAGCACGCCGAGGGCGCCGGCGCAGAGACTGAGGACAAGGAGCGTGAAGCCGTCGGAGTACAGCAGGTGCCGCTTGACGTACGTCCTGGCGCGCCACCAGAGGGCGGACCGCCGGGCGCGCCGACGACGCGAGGTGGCGGCGGACATGGGGAGAACCGTACCGACCGTGACAGGCCGGGGACGCCGGGTCGCCGGATTGGGCCACCCGGGCGGCGTAATGGCGTTGGTCCCGGCCCTCAGCCTCTGGTAGGCACCTGGTCATGAGCGCCCAGCCGTGGACCGTCCGGCCCGTCCCCGACGAGGACTGGGAGGCGTTCCGCGACGTCGACGCCCACGCGTTCGGCGTCGGCGTGCCCGAGGACATGGAGGCGCAGGAGCGCGAGCTGCACAAGGGCGGCCGAGGGATCGGCGCCTATGACGGCGGGGTGCTCGCGGGGATCGCGACGGCGTACTCCTTCGAGCTCACCGTCCCGGGCGGGGCCGCCGTCCCTGCCGCCGGGGTGAGCTGGGTCGGCGTGCTGCCCACGCACCGTCGCCGGGGGGTGCTGCGGGCGCTCATGACCCACCAGCTGCACGCGGTCCACGACCAGGGCGACGAGCCGCTGGCCATCCTCTGGGCGTCCGAGCCGGCGATCTACGGGAGGTTCGGCTACGGCCTGGCCACCCGGGCCTACAGCCTCGACGTGCCCCGCAGCGCGACCGCGCTGCAGGCCGGCGCGCCCGACGACCCGGGACTGCGGCTGCGGCTGGTCGACGCCGCCGACTGGAAGGCCTTCGTGCCGGTCTACGACGCGGTGGCCGCCGCCCGGCCGGGCGTCGTGCTGCGGGAGGAGCCCTGGTGGCAGCGCACGGTGCGCGACCTGGCCTCGATGCGCGGCGCGGCGTCACCCAAGCGGGCCGTGGTGGCCGAGGACGGCGACGGGGTACGCGGCTTCGCGCTCTACCGGACCGAGCAGCACTGGGACGAGCGCTTCGGCAAGGGCGACGTCACGGTGCAGGAGGCCATGGCGGCGGACCCCGCGGCGCTCGCCGCGCTCTACCGCTACCTGTTCGACCTCGACCTGATGGGCCATGCCACGGTGCGGGTCGCCGTCGACGACCCGGTGCTGCACTGGCTGAGCGACCCCCGCAGCGCCAAGCCGTCCCTGACCGACTGCCTCTACGTACGCCTGGTCGACCTGCCGCGCGCGCTCACCGGACGCACCTATGCGACCGACGTCGACCTGGTGATCGAGGTGCGCGACGACCTGTGCCCGTGGAACGCCGGCACGTGGCGGCTGCGCGCCACCGCGGGCGGGGACGCGGCGTGCGCGCCGGCCGACGACGCACCGGACCTGTCGATGGACGTGCGCGAGCTCGGGGCGGCCTACCTGGGCGGCACGCCCGTAGCGCAGCTCGCCGATGCAGGCCTGGTGGCGGAGCGGAGGCCGGGCTCGGTGACGGCAGCGTCAGCGGCTCTCGCCCACCACCCGGCGCCGTGGACCAGCTGGGTCTTCTGATCCGGCGGTCACGGGCCGGTCGGCGGGCCGGGCAGCTCGGGGAGCTCGTGGCCGGTCTCGTAGTCGGCGATCATCGCGATCCGCCGGGAGTGCCGCTCGTCCCCGCTGAACGGCGTCGTGAGGAACCGCTCGACCAGCCGGGTCGCCTCGTCCAGGGTGTGCATGCGGGCGCCCACGCTGACGACATTGGCGTCGTTGTGCTCCCGGCCCAGGCCCGCGGTGTCGTCGTTCCACGCCAGCGCGGCCCGCACCCCGGGCACCTTGTTCGCCGCGATCGCCTCACCGTTGCCCGAGCCGCCGATCACGACGCCCAGGCTGCCCGGGTCGTTGACCACCGCGGCGGCCGCGCGCAGGACGAAGGGTGGGTAGTCGTCGACCGGGTCGTAGTCGACCGGGCCGTGGTCGACGACCTCGTAACGCTCCTCGCGCAGCCACCCCGCGAGATGGGACTTGAACTCGTAGCCGGCGTGGTCGGACCCGAGGTGCACGCGCATGCGCGGCAGTCTGGCAGGGACCGAACGTGAGCGGGGTGCTCGGGGTCGACGGGGCTCGCGGGGGCTGGGTCGGCGCGCTGGTGCGGGGTCAGGACGTGCGGTGGCTGGCGCTGCCCGACGTCCGGGCGGCGCTGGCGGTCGACGCCGAGGTGGTGGCGATCGACATGCCGATCGGCCTGCCGCACACGGGCCGGCGCGCCTGCGACCTGCAGGCGAAGCGGCTCCTCGGAGCGGCGCACCCGCGGGTCTTCCTCGCCCCGCCCCGCGACGTGCTCGACCACCCCGACCACCCCGCGGCCAGCTCCCGCCACCGCGAGCTGGCCGACGGTGCCGGTCTGTCGATCCAGACCTGGCACATCGTCGACCGGATGCGCGAGGTCGACGACGCCGCTGACGACCCCCGGCTGGTGGAGGTGCACCCGGAGCTGTCCTTCGCCGCTCTCGCCGGCCGGGTGCTCGACCGGAAGAAGACGGCGGCCGGCCGCGCCGACCGGCTCGCCGCGCTGCGCTCCTGGCTGCCGGGGCTGGACCTCGCGTCCGTGCCGCCCGGGGACGACGCCCCGGACGCGCTGGCCGCGGCGTGGTCGGGACGGCGCTGGCTGGACGGGGTCGCGCAGGTGCTCCCCGTCGGGCCGCCGCCACGGGACGCCCGGGGACGCCCGATGCGGATCGTGACCTAGACCTGCTCGTTCGCAACGGTCTCGATGGACTCGATCGACTCGATGGACTCGATGGTCTCGGTAGTCTCGGTCGTCTCGCTGGCCTCGAGCCCGGGCGGCTGCTCCCGGCGGTGCCGCGGCGCGGGGACGGCCGGCCCCGGCCGGCCGGCGACCCGGTCGTGCGGGTGCTCGGCGTGGCGCAGGGGCGGCACGACGTACGTCGGCTCGACACCCACCCACGAGCACCGGTCCATGTCCCAGTAGCCCGGCCGCGCATTGATCATCACGTTCCCCACCACCTCGGGGTCCAGCATGCGCCGCCGGGGCGCCCGCGTCACCCGGATGGGCCCGATCGGTCCATCCCGGGGCGCGGGCTGGGCTCAGTCGAAGACCGGGTCCCGGGTTCGGGACCGCTTCAGCTCGAAGAAGCCGTCGGTCCCGGCCACCAGGCGGACCCCGTCCCACAGCCGGCCAGCCGCCTCGCCGCGCGGGGCCGGTGTCACCACCGGGCCGAAGATCGCCGTGCCCTCGACGTGGATCACCGGAGTCCCCACCTCGTGGCCGACCGGGTCCATGCCGGCGTGGTGCGACTCCTTCAGCGCCGGGTCCCAGGCCGGGTCGTCCATCGCGTCGGCCAGCCGCGCCGGCAGGCCCGCCTCGCGCAGCGCCTCCAGGACCGTCGCCCGGTCCCTGGGCCGGCCCTGAAGGTGGAACCGGCTCCCCAGGGCGGTGTAGAGCGGCAGCGCCACCCCGTCGCCGTGCTCGGCCACGGCCGCCGTCACGACCCGGACCGGCCCCCAGGCCTCCGCCATGACCTGCCGGTACTTCTCCGGCAGGTCACGGCCCTCGTTGAGGACGGCCAGCGACATCACGTGCCAGCGCACCTCGACGTCGCGCACCCGCTCGACCTCGAGCATCCAGCGCGACGCGATCCAGGCCCACGGGCACACCGGGTCGAACCAGAAGTCCGCGACCGCCCGGCCGGTCTCGGCGCGGCCCGGACCGGGGACGTCGGCGGCGCCCGAAAAGGGGGAGGACTGGTCGGAAAGGCTCACGACCTGTCACAACTCGGACATCACAGTTCGACATTCCCGTTGGGTCCGGCGCGGGCGTCCGTGCGAGGATTTCCTGTCCTTCTGCCCGACCGAGGAGAGATCCTTCGTGCCCAGCGCGACAACCCGCATGAACATCACGCGCGAGGATGCCCAGGCCCGGGCCCGGCTGATCGAGGTGACGTCGTACGACGTCGAGCTCGACCTGACGGTCGGTGACGTGACGTTCCGCTCCGCGACCGTCGCCCGGTTCCGCTGCACCGAGCCCGGGGCCTCGACCTACGTGGACCTGGTCGCCGACGAGATCGCCGAGCTGGAGCTCAACGGGACTGCGCTGGACCCGGCCGACGTGTTCGACGGCACCCGGATCCGCCTCGACGGCCTGGCCGACGACAACACGCTGCGGGTGCGGGCGACCTGCCGCTACATGCACACCGGCGAGGGGCTGCACCGGTTCGTCGACCCGGTCGACAAGTCCGTCTACCTCTACACGCAGTTCGAGGTCGCGGACTCGCGGCGGATGTTCACCGTGTTCGAGCAGCCGGACCTCAAGGCGACGTTCGCGTTCACCGTCACCGCACCGGACGACTGGCAGGTGGTCTCCAACCAACCGACCCCCGCGCCCGAGCCGGCCGGCTTCGGCAACGCGACCTGGCGCTTCGCCGCCACCCCGCGCATCTCCTCCTACATCACGGCCCTGGTCGCCGGGCCCTACCACCGGGTCGACTCCGAGTACCGCGACGGCGACCGGGTCATCCCCCTGGCGCTGTACTGCCGGGCCTCTCTCGCCGCCCACCTCGACGCCGACGTGATCCTCGAGGAGACCCGGCAGGGCTTCGAGTTCTTCGAGCGCGAGTTCGGGATGCCCTACCCGTTCGAGAAGTACGACCAGCTGTTCGTGCCGGAGTTCAACTCCGGGGCGATGGAGAACGCCGGCTGCGTGACGCACCACGAGGACTACGTGTTCCGGTCCCGGGTGCCCGAGGTGTCCTACGAGCGCCGGGCCGTGACGATCCTGCACGAGATGGCGCACATGTGGTTCGGCGACCTCGTGACGATGACGTGGTGGGACGACCTGTGGCTCAACGAGTCGTTCGCCGAGTGGGCCAGCACCCTGGCCGCGGCCGAGGCGACCCGCTGGACGTCGGCGTGGACGACGTTCGCCAACACGGACAAGACGTGGGCCTACCGGCAGGACCAGCTGCCCTCGACCCACCCGATCGCGGCCGAGATCCACGACCTCGAGGACGTCGAGGTCAACTTCGACGGCATCACCTACGCCAAGGGCGCGTCGGTGCTCAAGCTGCTCGCGGCGTGGGTCGGCCGCGACGAGTTCCTGGCCGGGATCCGCGAGTACTTCCGGGCGTACGCCTGGGGCAACACCACCCTCGCCGACCTCCTCGGCAAGCTGGAGGAGACGTCCGGCCGTGACCTCAAGGCGTGGTCGGCGGAGTGGCTCGAGACCGCCGGCGTCAACACGCTGCGGCCCTCGTTCGAGGTCGACGGCCACGGGCGCTTCATCTCGTTCGCGGTGGAGCAGAGCGCGCCGGACGGCTGGCCGACGCTGCGCTCGCACCGGCTGGCGGTCGGGCTCTACTCCCGCTCCGATCGGGGCCTCGTCCGGCAACACCGGGTCGAGCTCGACGTCACCGGCGCCCGGACCGAGGTGCCGGAGCTGGTCGGCGTGACCCAGCCGGACCTGGTGCTGGTCAACGACGACGACCTGACCTACGCCAAGATCCGGCTCGACGAGCGGTCGCTGCACACGCTGACCGACGCGCTCGGCGAGTTCGAGGACACCCTGTCCCGGTCGCTGTGCTGGTCGGCCGCCTGGGACATGACCCGCGACGGCGAGATGTCGACGTCGGACTACCTGACCCTGGTGCTCGGCGGCATCGGCCGCGAGACCGACAGCTCGGTGACCCGCACCGTGCTGCGGCAGGCCGAGACGGCTGTGGTCCTCTACTCGGCGCCGGACCGGCGTGAGCAGCACCGGCGGCGGCTGGCCGACGGTCTCGCCCAGCTGCTCGCCGAGGCGGCACCCGGCAGCGACAACCAGCTCCAGTTCCTGAGGGCCTACGCGTCGGCGGCCGTCGGCGAGGAGCACCTCGCGACGGTGCGTCGCTACCTCGACGGGGAGGCGACCCTCGAGGGGCTGACCGTCGACACCGATCTGCGCTGGCACCTGCTGCACCACCTGGTCGCGGCCGGGCTCGCCGACGACGACGAGGTCGACCGCGAGCTGGACCGCGACGACACTGCGACCGGGCGACGGCAGGCGGCCGCCGCGCTCGCGGCCCGGCCGAGCGGCGACGCCAAGGCCGAGGCGTGGGCCTCGGTGATGGACGACGACGAGCTGCCGAACGCGATCCAGACCGCCGTGATCGGCGGCTTCCAGCAGGTCGGGCAGCTCGAGCTGCTGCGCTCGTTCGTCAACCCCTACTTCTCGTCGCTGACCGAGGTGTGGGCCACCCGGACCAACGAGACCGCGCAGAGCATCGTCATCGGGCTGTTCCCCACCCTGCTGGCCGAGCAGTCGACGGTGGACGCGGCCGACGCGTGGCTGGCCGCCCACGAGGACGCGGTGCCGGCGCTGCGCCGGCTGGTGATCGAGTCGCGCGACGGCGTCGCCCGGGCGCTGCGGGCCCAGGATCGCGACGCCGCCGCCTGACCCCCGGGCGGCAATGATCACGTTTACATGATCGGTACCCCCCTTGCACGGTGTATCAGCCGTGCACGGGGTGCCATGACCATGTTGACGTGATCATTTCGCGCGGGGCCGGCTGGGCTGGGGCGCCGGTCGGACGGCTGGCTAGGGGGTGTCGGTGTGCAGCGAGCGCGGGGCGTGGGCGTGCTCGGCGAGGGCGAGCACCCCGCTGGCGATGCCGCCCGAGAGGTCGCCGGCCTGGAAGGCCGACGTCATGGTCATCGCGGCCAGCCCCGCCGCCCGGTCGTCGAGCCGCCGCCGGACCTCGGTGCCGGTCACCACCTCGACCCGACGGGCGCCGGGGTCGACCGCGACCAGCACGGTCTGCGCGGCGTCAGCACCCAGCGCGCCGTGCAGCTGCAGGGCGGTCGCCCGGCTGTCGCCCTCGAGGGTGCCGACGTAGACCGAGACCGGCAGCTGCGACTGCTGCTGCGCCAGCCGGATCGCCCGGACGACGTCCTGCTGCTGCCGCTCCGAGAACGCCTCACCAGCGGGCACTGGCGCCACCTCCCCCGGTCGTCGCGGTCGCCGTACGCACCGCGGAGTCGGCGTCGTCGGGGCCGTTGAACCAGATCGGCGCGGCCCACCAGCCGAGCCCCGGCCGGTAGCGCGGACCGCGCGACATCGACGGCAGCGTCGCGAGGATCGCGATGACGACGAAGAGGCCGGCCGGCAGCACGACGAACCACAGCAGCGTCTCGATGACGCTGAGCCCCGGCCCGGGCTCGTTGCCGTCGTCGGTCTTGCTGGTGGCGAGCGCCGGCGCGGCCGTGGCCAGCACCAGCCCTGCGGTGCATACCGTCGAGGCGAGGAGTCGGCGGATGGTCACGGGCAGCACCGTACTAGTTGCCCGAGACCGCGTCGGCCAGCCGCCCGGCGAGCGGGCGGGTCACCAGGTCGTCGAGCAGCACCGGCGTCCCGGTCCCGTCGGCGAGCGGCAGCCGCCAGTTGGGGTACTCGTCGTCGGTGCCCGGCTGGTTCATGGCCCGCCGGTCGCCGACGACGTCGGTCAGCGCGACACCGAGCAAGCGGCTCGGGGTGGCGGCCAGGGCCCGGTGCAGCGCGACCGTCACCGCCTCGACCTCCCCGCGGTCGTCGGCGGCCAGCCAGCCTCGCTCGACGAGCAGGTCGAGCCAGGACGCCCGGTCCGCCTCGTCGACCGACCGCTCCTCGTCGACCGAGCGGGTGAGGAGGCCCAGCGAGTCGCGGATGCGGATGTGCTCCCCGGCCAGGTAGCCGGCGGTCGGCGGCAGGTCGTGCGTCGTCACTGCGGCCAGGCACAGCTCGCGCCAGGTCTCCGGCGGGCGCGGCCGCCCGCTCTCGTCGCGCTCGAACCACAGGATCGAGGTGCCCAGCAGCCCGCGCTGCGCGAGGTAGTCGCGCACCCACGGCTCGACGGTGCCGAGGTCCTCCCCCACCACCAGGGCGCCGGCCCGCCACGCCTCGAGCGCGAGGATGCCGACGAGCGCGTCGTGGTCGTAGCGGACGTACGTCCCCGCGTCGGCCGGCATCCCCTCCGGCACCCACCACAGGCGGAACAGACCGATGACGTGGTCGACCCGCACCCCGCCGCAGTGCCGCAGCACGGTCCGCAGCATGTCGCGGTAGGCCGTGTAGCCGGACTCGGCCAGCCGGTCCGGCCGCCACGGCGGCTGGGACCAGTCCTGGCCCACCTGGTTGAAGGCGTCCGGCGGGGCGCCGACCGTGACCCCGCTGGCCATCACGTCCTGCAGCGCCCAGGTGTCGGCACCGTGCGGGTGCACGCCCACGGCCAGGTCGTGGACCACGCCGACGGGCATGCCGGCGTCGAGGGCGAGCCGCTGTGCCCGGCCGAGCTGCTCGTCGAGCACCCACTGCAGCCAGCAGTAGAAGTGGACCCGCTCGGTCAGCTCGGTGCGCGCCGCAATGGTCGCGGCGGACGACGGCGCGCGCAGCTGCTGCGGCCACTCCCGCCAGTCCCCGCCGTGCACCTCGGCGAGCGCGCACCAGGTCGCGAAGTCGGTCAGGCCAGGGCCCTCGCGCAGCAGGAACGCCTGCAGGTCCGCCTCCCGCGACGGGCTGCGCGGCACCGCGTGGACCAGGGTCAGCGCCGACCGCTTGGCCTCCCACACCGCGTCGCGGTCGAGCAGCAGGTCGGCGGTGTTGAGCGAGCGCTGGAGCAGAGCGGTGCGCTCGATCTCGGCCCGGACCGCACCCGTCAGGTAGGCGAACTCGGGCACGAGCTCCACCCGCAGGTAGAGCGGGCTGACGAAGCGGCGGGTCACCGGCAGGTAGGGCGAGGGCTCCACCGGCAGCGCCGGGGCCGGCGCGTGCAGCGGGTTGACCAGGACGAAGCCCGCGCCGAGGTCTCGCCCGGCCCAGCGGGTCAGCTCGGCGAGGTCGTCGAGGTCGCCGTGGCCCCAGGACCGTCGGGAGCGCACCGAGTAGAGCTGCGTCATCAGCCCCCAGGCCGCGGCCCGGTCACCCCTCGGGGGGGCGGGCATCCGGTCCGGGGTCACCACGAGGGGGACGGACGCCTCCCGCGACTCACGCCCGACGGCGGCGGCCAGCGTGTGCCAGCCGAGCGGCAGGTCGGTGGGCAGGTCGAACGTCGCCTCGCCCACCAGGGCGCCGTCGACCTCGCGCGGCTCGACCCACCGGTCGGCCTGGGCCAGGCCGACCCGGCCACCCTCCTCGAGCTCGACCCACGCCGCCGCCGGCTCGCCGTGCGGCACGTGCACCGGGACCTGGGCCGGCCGGCCGGACCGGGTGACGACGCACGGCGGCAGCACCCGCCGCCACCGCCGGGCGCGCACGTCGGAGAGGGACGTCCGGACCGACTCGTCGGTGTGCGCGGCGACGCCGAGCGCGGCGAGGACCGCCTCGACCGACTCGCGCGACACCGGGCAGTGCCGGCCCTGCCAGTCCCAGAAGTCGGTGGAGACGCCGTGCTCGGCGGCTAGCTCGAGCAGGTCGGGAGGCAGCGGGTCGGTCGGCTGGTCGGTCGGCATCGCGGACGATCCTCCCTCACCAGCAGGCCGGCCGCGCACCGCCTCCCGTCGTCCAGACGGTGCCCGCCGCCGACTCCACCTGCGCGGCCAGCGACAGCAGCCCGGCCTCGCCGGCCGGCCGCCCGGCGAGCATCACGCCGACCGGCAGCCCGGCGTCGGTCACGTGCAGCGGCAGCGACACTGCCGGCTGCCCGGTGAGGTTCCACAGCGCGGTCCACGGGGTGAAGGCCTCCTGCGCGGCGAAGTCACCGGCCGGGTCGTCGTCGTCGCGCAGCGCACCGACCGGCAGCGGCGGCCGCGCGAGGGTGGGGGTGAGCACCGCGTCGTACTCCACCATCGCCCTGACGGCACGCCGAGCCAGGACCTGCAGGGTGGCCAGCGCGAGGGCGAAGTCGCTCGCCGCCACCGACCGGCCGCGCTCGCGAAGCCACCGGGTGAGCGGCCGCAGCAACTCCTCCCGTCCCTGCGGCACCGGCGCCAGCGTCGGCAGCACCGACCAGACCGTCTCGAAGAGCGGCACCACCTCGGCGGTGAACGGCGCCGCGATCTCCTCGACCTGGTGGCCGAGCTCCGTCAGCAGGCGGGTCGTCCGGTCGTACGCCGTCAGGCACTCGTCGTGGACCGCCGCGTGGCCGATCACCGGCGTCACGAACCGCGCGACGCGCAGCCGTCCGGGCTCGCGGCCGGCGTGGCCGAGGAACGACTCCCCCGACGGCAGCGGAGGCGCCCAGTGCGGGTCGCCGGGCGTCGGGCCGGCCATCACGTCGAGCAGCGCGGCCGCGTCGCGGACGGTCCGGGCCAGCACGCCCTCGCAGGGCAGCCCGCTCACGTCGCCGCGCACCGGGCCACCGCTGACCCGCCCGCGGGCCGGCTTGAGGCCGACCAGGCCGCAGCAGCTGGCGGGGATGCGCACCGACCCGCCGCCGTCGTTGCCGTGGGCGACCGGCGCCAGCCCCGCGGCCACCGCCGCCGCGGCGCCGCCGCTGGACCCGCCGGCCATCCGGTCCGGCGCCCACGGCGACCGGGACGGCGGCGCCAGGTCGGGCTCGGTGTAGCAGGGCAGGCCCAGCTCGGAGGCGCTGGTCTTGCCCAGCAGCACGGTGCCGGCGTCACGCAGCCGCACGACGACAGAGTCGTCGACGTCGGGCACGAAGTCGCGGAACGCCGCGCTGCCGAAGGTGGTCCGGATGCCGGCGGTGAGGTTGAGGTCCTTCACCGGCACCGGCACGCCGTGCAGCGGCGAGCGGGCGCCGGCCGCGCCGTCACCGGTGTCGCGCAGCTCGGCGGCCAGCCGGTCGGCCTGCTCGCGGGCGACCTCCGGCGTCAGGGTGACGTAGGCACCGACGCCGTCGGAGTGCCGTTGCGCCCGGTCGAGGTAGTGGTCGGCCAGCTCGCGCGGCGACACCTCGCCGCGCGCGACCGCCGCCCCCTGCTCGAGCGCGGTCAGGTCGTGCAGCTCACCCACGGAGCGGCCGGGTGCTCACGCGGTCGCGGCCCCCTCGACCTCGCCGCCGCCGTACGCCTCGAGGTAGGGGATCCACCTCGGGTCGGACCGGCCGGTGCCGAGGATGCGCCACGCGGTGCCCGTGGGCTCCTCCGGCGGGTGCAGCCTCCAGCCCAGGTCGGCGACCGTGCGGTCGGCCTTCACGTGGTTGCACCGGCGGCAGGCGGACACGACGTTGCCCCACTCGTGGCGACCACCGCGGCTGCGCGGCACCACGTGGTCGATGCTGGTGGCCGTGCCGCCGCAGTAGACGCAACGTCCGCCGTCGCGCACGAAGACCGCGCGCCGGGTCAGGGGGACCGGGCCGCGGTAGGGGATGCGGACGTAGCGGATGAGGCGCACCACGGCGGGTGCCGTGACGGCGAAGGTGGCGCTGTGCATCACCAGGTCCGACGCCTCGACCGACACCGCCTTGTGCATCAGCACGAGCAGCAGCGCGCGGCGTGCGGGCACGACGCACAGAGGTTCGTACGTCGCGTTGAGCACCAGGGCGTGACCCACTCCTGCCTCCCAGCGAAGGCCCGGCACGTGGCTCGTGCCGGGTCGCAGGGCTCCAGTGTCGCCCGAGCGGACGGAAAAAGACCAGCACCTTAGGGTGTCGGCCATGCCGAGCCCTGACCTCCCTCCGCACTACCCGGCGGCCCGACGAGGTGACGACGCCGACGTCCTGCACGGCACGACGGTGCCCGACGCCTACCGCTGGCTCGAGGACGCCGAGGCCGACGAGACGATGGCCTGGTCCGACGCCCAGGACACGTTGCTCGCCGACGAGATGACCGGCGTGCCGGGTCGCGAGCACCTGCGGGCGCGGGTCACCGAGCTGCTCGGCGCGGGGACCGTCGGCGCCCCGTCGTGGCGCGGCGACCGGCAGTTCTTCATGCGCCGCACGGCGGAGCAGGAGCACTCCGTGCTGCTCACGGTCGACCCGGACGGCGCCGAGCGGGTGCTGATCGACCCGATGCGCCTCGACCCGACCGGCGCAACGACGCTGGACACGTGGCAGCCGTCCAAGGAGGGTCACCTGCTGGCCTACCAGCTGTCGGAGGGCGGCACCGAGGAGTCGGTGCTGCGGGTCATGGATGTCGCCACCGGCGACGACGTCGACGGGCCGGTCGACCGGGCCCGCTACTCGCCGGTGGCCTGGCTGCCCGGCGGCGAGGCGTTCTACTACGTCCGCCGGCTCCCCCCGGACCTGGTGCCCGAGGACGAGGCGCAGCACCACCGCCGGGTCTGGCTGCACCGGCTCGGCAGCCCGCCGGACGAGGACGCGCTGGTGCTCGGAAAGGGCATGGACAAGACGAACTACTACGGCGTCAGCGTCTCGATGGACGGCCGTTGGCTCGTCGTCGGAGCGTCGGCGGGGACCGCCCCGCGCAACGACCTGTGGCTCGCCGACCTGTCGGCCGGGCCGCTCGAGTCGCCCGCGTTCCGGGTGGTGCAGGAGGGCGTCGACGCCAGCACGTCGCTGCACGTCGGGAGGGACGGCCAGGCGTACGTCTTCACCGACCGGGACGCACCCCGCGGCCGGCTCGCCGTGACGACGCCGGACGACCCGCGGCACGAGACGTGGGTCGACCTCGTCCCCGAGGACCCGGAGGCCGTGCTCGAGGGCTACGCGATCCTCGACGGCGAGGACAGCGGTGACAGCAACGGGCCGGCCGACGGCGTGCTGCTGTGCGCCTGGACCCGGCACGCGATGAGCGAGGTCACCACCCACGACCTGCGGACCGGGGAGCGCACCGGCTCGGTCCCGCTGCCCGGCCTGGGCTCGGTGGGCGGCCTGAGCGAGCGGCCCGAGGGCGGGCACGAGGCGTGGTTCGGCTACACCGACCAGGTCACGCCGTCGTCGGTCTACCGCTACGACGCGACCACGGGCGAGACGTCCCTGTGGGCGAGCGCGCCGGGGGCGGTCGACGTGCCCGAGGTGCACGCCCGCCAGGTGGAGCTGACCTCCTCCGACGGGACCACCGTGCGGATGCTGGTCGTGTCACCGGTCAAGGAGCCGGACGAGCCGCGGCCGGCGATCCTCTACGGCTACGGCGGGTTCGGGGTGCCGATGACGCCGGGGTACTCCGCCGGGGTTCTCGCCTGGGTGGAGGCGGGCGGCGTCTACGCCATCGCCAACCTGCGCGGCGGCTCGGAGGAGGGCGAGGACTGGCACCGGGCCGGCATGCGCCACCGGAAGCAGAACGTCTTCGACGACTTCTACGCCGCGGCCGAGAAGCTGGTCACCGACGGGTGGACGAGCACCGACCGGCTGGCCTGCTCGGGCGGGTCCAACGGCGGCCTGCTCGTAGGCGTCGCGCTGACCCAGCGGCCCGACCTGTGGTCGGCCGTGCTGTGCTCGGCCCCGCTGCTCGACATGGTGCGCTACGAGCAGTTCGGGCTGGGCGTGACGTGGAACGACGAGTACGGCACGGCGGCCGACCCCGAGGAGCTGGGCTGGCTGCTCGGCTACTCGCCGTACCACCACGTCCGTGAGGGCGTCGACTACCCGGCGACCCTCTTCACCGTCTTCGACGGCGACACCCGCGTCGACACCCTGCACGCCCGCAAGATGTGCGCGGCGCTGCAGCACGCCACGAGCGGCGCGCGACCGGTGCTGCTGCGGCTCGAGCGTGACGTCGGTCACGGAGCGCGCGCCCTGAGCCGCACCGTCGCGCTCACCGCCGACACGCTGGGCTTCGCGGCCCGCTGGACGGGCCTGCAGCTGCCCGCCGGCTCTCGCTAGCCTCGGGACGCACGCCGACCGACCGTTCCCTGCCCCGGAGGACCGACCGTGCCGTTCGCGGCCGACCTGACCGCCCAGCTGCCGCATGCCATCCGATTCGAGAGCTGCGTCGACGACCGCGAGACCGGCACGCTCTGCGACCGGGTCTACGACTGGTTCGGCGAGCGCTGGCTCGCCGAGTCGGCGGACTGGCTGCTGGCCAAGCCGGCGGCGATCGTCTCGATCCTCGCGATCGCCTTCGTCGTCCGCTTCCTGCTCCACCGGCTGATCCGCCGCCTCGCCCACCGGGCCGCGGAGGGCACCGTCCCGGGCGTGCTCGCCAAGGGCAAGGGCCACAAGATCCTCGAGTCCAGCCCGCTGCTCTCGGAGCGCCGCAAGCAACGCGCCGACACCATGGCCTCGGTCCTGCGCAGCATCACGACCGGCGTCGTGATGACCGTGGCCTTCCTGATGATCCTCGACGTCATCGGCCTGCCGATCGGCCCGCTGCTCGCGAGCGCAGGCATCGTCGGCGTCGCCGTCGGCTTCGGCGCGCAGACGCTGGTCAAGGACTTCCTGTCCGGCATCTTCCTCATCCTCGAGGACCAGTACGGCGTGGGTGACCTGGTCGACACCGGTCTGGGCACCGTCGGGACGGTCGAGGCGGTGGGCCTGCGGGTGACCCGGCTGCGCGACGGCACCGGCATCGTCTGGTACGTCCGCAACGGCGAGATCCTCAGGGTGGGCAACCACAGCCAGGGCTGGTCGACCGGCATCGTCGACGTCGCCGTCGCCTACACCGAGGACGTCCCCCGGGTGCAGGGGGTCATCGCCGACACGGCGCAGCAGATGTACGACGACGAGGCGTGGCGCCCCAAGATGCTCGAGGTGCCGACCGTGGCCGGCGTCGAGTCGGTCACCGGCACCTCGGTGACCATCCGGGTGCTCGCCAAGTGCGCACCCAACGAGCACTGGGGCGTCCAGCGCGAGCTGCGGGAGCGGATCAAGGAGGCCTTCGACCGCGAGGGCGTCCGGGTGCCCCCGCCGGTCTTCCCGACCACAGCAACCGGCGCCGCGGGCGCACCTGGCGCACCTGGCGCACCGGGCGCACCGCCCACGACCTGAGGACGGCGCCGGCACGCCTGTCGGTGGCGGTGGGCACATGTGCGGCATGTGCGCCATGGCGGCCGACCAGGACAGCCACCGCACCCGCACTCTGAGGCGAAGATCGTCCCAAGACCACACCGTGCGTCGGCGGCCGCTGCGACGTGCCTGCGCCCCGCGCCTGATGTCTATCGTCTTGCCGGAAAATCGGCCATTGCGTGGCAGACAAACGATCTTCGAGCGGCACCGATGCGACCCGCAGGGCCCGCGGGGATGGACTCACCACGAGCACCGGTTGCGTCAGGGAGCCAGCGGGCTCCTGCAAGTGAAGCGAGCGAGAACGGCACTTCCGTTCGGCGTGACGGGCGTGCCCGATTCGCGGCGTAACGTGTCGCGAAGCCTGACACACGCGTTGGGGCACACCCTTGCGCCGTGTTTCGTGTTCGAGACTTTGCCGAGCTGGCCGACCCGAGTGCCGGCTAGAGCGCTACGCCAGGTCGATGCGTCACCTCCTCGCAGGGGCGAGTGACCGCTCAGTCGCGGACGTGCATTCATGATCGTGAGGGGGAGCAGGCTCTGCTGGTGCCCGATTCCCCTCACGATCATGAGCAGATCAGCTCGAGGCGCCCGGCAGCCGCCGCTTCGATCGCAGTCACGTCACGCCACGAGCAGGTCTCCGTGTCAGCCCAGGGCGGCGTCGAGGGTGATCGCGGTGCCGGTCAGCGCGCTGCTGACCGGGCAGCCCTTCTTGGCGACCTCGGCGATGCTGGCGAACTCCTCCTCGGAGATGCCCGGCACCGACGCCCGGGTGGTCAGGTGGCTGCCGGTGATGCCCTTGCCGGGCTGGAAGGTCACCTCGGCCTTGGTGTCGATGTTCTCCACCGTGTGACCAGCCTTGCTCAGCTCGTTCGAGAACGCCATCGAGAAGCAGGACGAGTGGGCAGCGGCGATCAGCTCCTCCGGGCTGGTCATGCCGTTCGGCTCCTCGGTGCGGGCCGGCCAGCTCACGTCGTAGGAGCCGATCCCGGAGGAGTCGAGCGAGACGCGGCCCTTGCCCTCGAAGAGGTTGCCCTCCCAGTGGGCGTTCGCGGTGCGGGTGGTGGCCATGGGTCCTCCTGGTGCGTCTGTCGGTGGGTCCGGCGGGTCCATCTGGGCGTACCCAGCGTGACACCATGGCAGACGTGAGCGTTCCCGCCGACAGCACCGGAAGCACCGGCCGCCCCGACTCCGGAGCGGCCGACACCTTCTACGAGGCCGTCGGCGGCGAGGAGACGTTCCGGCGGCTGGTGGCCCGGTTCTACGAGGGCGTCGCCGACGACCCGGTGCTGCGCCCCCTCTACCCCGACCAGGACCTCGCCGCCGCCGAGCAGCGGCTGCGGATGTTCCTCGTGCAGTACTGGGGCGGCCCGCGCACGTATTCCCAGCAGCGGGGCCATCCCCGCCTGCGGATGCGGCACGTGCCGTTCCGGATCGGTCTCGCCGAGCGGGACGCCTGGCTGGGCCACATGCGGGACGCCGTCGACTCGCTCGGTCTGCCACCGGAACCCGAGCGCCTGCTCTGGGACTACCTGGTGATGGCCGCCGGCAGCCTGGTCAACAGCTATCACGACAGCCCGTTGCAGGGCCGATCGACAGTCTTGCCAGACTCCTCCGGGTGACCTCCACCGCCAGCGAGCGCCGCCCGGACCCGACGACCGGCCACGAGTGGTGGCGGACCGCCGTCATCTACCAGGTCTATGTCCGCAGCTTCGCCGACGGCGACGGTGACGGCGTGGGTGACCTTCCCGGCATCCGGTGGCGGTTGCCCTACCTGCGCGAGCTCGGCGTCGACGCGGTCTGGATCACGCCGTTCTACCCGTCGCCGATGGCCGACGGCGGCTACGACGTCGCCGACTACCGGGACGTCGAGCCGGTGTTCGGCACCCTGGCCGACGCGGATGCCCTGGTCACGGAGGCGCACGACCTCGGCATCCGGGTGATCGTCGACATCGTCCCCAACCACTCCTCCGACCGGCACGCCTGGTTCCAGGCGGCCCTCGCGGCCGGTCCCGGCAGCCCCGAGCGCGGGCGCTACGTCTTCCGGCCTGGGCGCGGCCCCGGCGGTGCGGAGCCGCCGACCGACTGGCAGTCGACCTTCGGTGGTCCGGCCTGGACGCGGGTGCCCGACGGCGAGTGGTACCTCCACCTGTTCGCGCCTGAGCAGCCCGACCTCGACTGGGAGAACCCGGAGGTCGTCGAGGAGTTCGAGGACATCCTGCGGTTCTGGCTGGATCGCGGCGTCGACGGGTTCCGGATCGACGTGGCCAACTCGCTGAAGAAGGACCAGGCGTTCCCGGACGTCGGCGCCGAGGACGAGTCGGTGCTCCTGTCGCACGGCCCGAACCACCCGTTCTGGGACCGCGACGAGGTGCACGAGGTCTACCGCGGCTGGCGCAAGGTGAGCGACGCCTACGCCGGGGACCGCGCGTTCGTCGCGGAGGCGTGGGTCGACGACCCGGCCCGGCTCGCGATGTACACGCGGCCGGACGAGCTGCACACCGCCTTCAACTTCAACTTCGTGCGGGCGGCCTGGGACGCCGACGAGCTGCGGCAGACCATCGACGTCAGCATGGCCGCCGCCACCGAGGTCGGCGCCCCGACCACGTGGGTGCTGTCCAACCACGACATCACCCGGCACGCGACGCGCTACGCCCGCCTCGACCGGACCGGCGGCGGGGTAGCCGACGACGAGCGGGTACGTCCGGACACCCCGCTGGACCCGGAGCTCGGTCTGCGGCGGGCCCGGGCGGCGGTCCTGCTGCTGCTCGGCCTGCCGGGGTCGGCCTACGTCTACCAGGGCGAGGAGCTGGGTCTGCCCGAGGTCGTCGACCTGCCCGAGGAGGTTCTCGCCGACCCGATCTGGGAGCGGTCGGGGCACCGGGTGCGCGGCCGGGACGGCTGCCGGGTGCCGGTGCCGTGGGAGCCCGCCGGCCCCTCGCTGGGCTTCGGCAGCGGCAGGCCGTGGCTGCCGCAGCCGTCCGACTGGGCCGACCTGTCGGTGCAGGCCCAGCAGGGAGTGGACGGCTCGACGCTCGAGCTCTACCGCAGCGCGCTCCGGCTGCGCCGCGAGCTGCTCGCGGGCGGCGAGCTGGAGTGGCTGGACAGCCCGGCGGGCTCGCTGGTCTTCCGGCGGCGCACGCCGGCGGGTGCGGTGGTCTGCGCGGTCAACCTCGACGCGCAGGCGATCGACCTGCCGACGTACGACCGGGTGCTGCTCTCCAGCGTGCCGCTCGACGGCGGTCACCCCCAGCGGCTGCCGGGCGACGTCGCGGTCTGGCTGAGTTGAGGACGGGCGCTCGGGTGCCCGAGTTGTGGGGGTTCGCCCCGGAACGGCTCCGGGATGTCCCTGACCGCACCCTGAACTCTGCGCGATGAGTTGCCGCACAGTCGGTGGTCTGCCCTAGCGTCTGAGCCGCCGCTGCCGCCCGATGGGGAGTCCCTTGATGATCCGTCTCACCGAGTTCGTCCTGCGCCACCGCAAGCTGGTGATGCTGTTCTGGCTCGTGATGCTCGTCGTCGGCGGGTTCGCCGCCGGGCGGACCGCCGACCGGCTGACGGTCGACTTCTCGCTGCCCGGTCAGCCCGGCTACGAGACCGAGAAGCAGATCCTCGACATCTACGGCAACGGCGGGTCCAACCCGCCCACCATCGCGGTCGCGACGGTGCCGGAGGGCAGCACGGTCGAGGACCACCTCGACGACATCACCGCGACGCTCGACGACGTCCAGGCGGCCGTGCCGAAGACGCGCATCCTCAGCTACGCCGACACCGGCGACGACGTCTTCCTCACCGACGACGGCCGCACGACCTACGCGCTGGTCTACCCCGAGCCGTTCCTGAGCTTCGAGGACGTCGGGCCCGACGTCGCGATGCGACCGGTGCTCGAGAAGGCCAGCGAGCAGACCGACGTCGACTGGAGCATCACCGGCTACAACCTGCTGGCGCAGGGCAGTGACGACCCGGAGGCACCCAGCCTGCTCGTCGACACCATCCTCGGCGGGCTCGGCGCACTCGCAGTGCTGCTGTTCCTCTTCGCCTCCTTCCTGGCCTTCGTGCCCCTGCTGATCGCTCTCGTGTCCATCCTCACGACGTTCACGATCGTGCTGCTCGGCACCTACGTGATGGACATCAGCTTCGTCGTGCAGTTCCTCATCGCGCTCGTCGGTCTCGGTGTCGCGGTCGACTACTCGCTGCTCGTCGTCAACCGGTGGCGGGAGGAACGCGCGCACGGCCGCGACAACCACGACGCGGTCGTGGTCGCGATGCAGTACGCCGGCCGCGCGGTCCTCGCCAGTGCCGGCACGGTGGCGATCTCGTTGTGCGCCCTGCTCGCCATCCCGGTGCCTCTGCTGCGCAGCATGGGTCTCGGCGGCATGCTCATCCCGCTCGCGAGCACGGTGGTGATCCTCACGCTTCTCCCCGCCCTGCTCGGCGGCATCGGCCCGCGGGTCGACTGGCCGCGGATCCGCCACGAAGGCAAGCAGTCTCCCGGCTGGACGGCCTGGGCCCGGATGGTCGTCCGGTGGCGCTGGGCTGCTGCCATCCTCGCCCTCGGCGTCCTCGCCGCGCTGATCATCCCGATCTTCGGCATCAAGATCGGCCAGGCCCAGACCTCGTCGCTGGCCAGTGGCGGCCCGACCTACGAGGCGCTGGTCAAGCTCACCGACGGCGGCGTGCCGTCGGGCATCGTGTCGCCGCTCGAGGTGCTCGTCGAAGGAGACGACGCGGCGGGATCCGCCGACCAGGTCGTCGACCGGTCGACCGAGGTCGACGGCATCTCGGCGGCGATCGCGCCGGACAACGCGAAGTGGCGGGTGGACGACACGGCCATGGTCGCGGTCATCCCGACCGAGGAAACCGTCGACTCCACCAAGGCGGGTGTCGTCCGGGACGTCGACGACGCACTGGCCGGCGTGCCGGGTGTCGTCGGCATCGCCGGTGTCGGGCCGACCGTGCTCGACTACATCGATGCCGTGTACAAGAACTTCCCGCTGACGCTCGGCCTGATCGCCCTGGTGACGTTCGTCCTCCTGGTGCGGACCTTCCGGTCCATCCTGCTGCCGATCAAGGCGGTGCTGCTCAACATCGTCTCGGTCGCGGCGACGTTCGGCGCCACCGTCTGGTTCTGGCAGGAGGGCAACGGGTCCGACCAGCTCTTCGACATCGCCCCCACCGGGGCGGTGACGTTCTGGCTGCCGGTGCTGATCTTCGCGTTCCTCTTCGGGCTGTCCATGGACTACGAGGTGTTCATCCTGGCCCGGATGCGCGAGGAGTACGACAAGAGCGGTGACACCGACGACGCGGTGGTGACCGGGCTGGCCCGCACCGGCCGGCTGGTGACCGGAGCCGCGATGATCCTGTTCTTGTCCTTCCTGGCCCTGTCGTCGTCGCCGGGTACCGACATCAAGGTCTTCGCCACCGCACTCGGCATCGGCATCCTGCTCGACGCGACGATCGTGCGCGCCCTGCTCGTGCCGGCCCTGGTGTCGTTGTTCGGCAAGTGGAACTGGTGGCTGCCGAGCTGGGCGGCCCGGCCGCTGCGCGTCGAGCCGCACGCTGCGATCCCCGAGCCCCGTCGTGGGGAGAGCCAGAAGGTCGGTGCCCTCGACTGAGCGGCGCACCAGACCGGAGGAGGCGTGGCCTGGCTGAGGACGTGGCTGATCAAGGTGCGACCGTCCCATCCGGGGCCGCCGCCGGTCTCCTGACGCCGTCGGGGCGCCCGACCGGGACTCCGGGACGGTCGCTGCTGGGTGTGGCGGTCGCCGCGCACGTCGCCGAACGCGTGCTGGGCCTGCTGCTCCTCGTCGTCGGTGCGCAGCTGTCGTCGGCGTCGGCGTACCACGCGCTCACTCGGTGGGACGCTAAGTGGTACGCCCGCATCGCCGAGGACGGCTACGGCTACGTCGGCATCGCACCGGACGGCAGGCGGCTGGCGGACTACGCGTTCTTCCCGCTGTTCCCCGCGCTCGAGCGGGTGGTGGCCGGCGTCACCGGCCTGGCCGCCGTGGACGCCGGCCTGGTCATCAGCGCCGTCTCGTCGGTCGTCGCGGCAGCCGGCATCTACCAGGTCGGGGCCCGGCTGCACGACCCCCGCACCGGCGTGGTGCTGGCCTGCCTCTGGTCCGGCGTCCCGGTGGCCGCCGTGACGTCGATGGCCTACACCGAGGCGCTCTTCACCGCCCTCGCCGCCTGGTGCCTGGTGGCCGTGCTCGCCGACCGCCTGCTCCTGGCCGCCTGGCTCGCCGTCCTGGCCGGCCTGACCCGGCCGCTCGGCGTGGCCGTCGTGGCCGCCGTCCTCGTCGCCGCGCTGGTCAGCGCGGCACGACCGGCCGAGGAGGGTCGTCGGCGGAGATCCTTCGACGGCCCGGTGCTCTCGGCGGCAGTCGCCCCGCTCGGCCTGGTGGGCTACCTCGCATTCGTCCGGTGGGACGGCGAGGGCCCGCGCTCGTACTCGGGCGTGACGAAGGGCTGGCAGAACCATGTCGACGGCGGTCGCGCGTTCTCGGCCTGGACGTGGGAGCTGGTCACGACGCGGCCCGGCGTCGGCGCCCTGCTCGTGGCCGGCCTCCTCCTCCTGGCCGCCGCCGTCTGGCACACCCGCCGCTATCCCTGGCCGGTCATCGTCTTCACCGTCGTCGCGGTGCTGGTGAGCTTCTCGACCTCGCACTACTTCGGCTCCCGGCCTCGTTACCTGCTCCCTGTCTTCACCTTGCTGCTGTGGCCGAGCACCGGTCTGGCCCGGTTGCGCCTGCCGCCGCTGGTCCTCGTCCTGGTCCTGCTGGCCGTGGCGTCCGGCGTCTACGGCGCCGGGTGGCTGCTCGGCTCCGGGCCGCCCTGACGGACGGCCGCGGTCCCAGCGACCAGCGCGAGGGAGAGCAGCCAGCCGGCGAGCAGGTCGCTGGGGTAGTGCCGCTCGAGAGCGAGCTGGGCGTACGCCGTCAGGAGCACGAACGCCGCTCCCACGACGGCTGCCCATCGCAGCCGGCGGCCGTCGACGTTCGCCACGAGCAGCAGCGCGAGGACGAGCACCATGGTGTTCGCCGCGTGGCCCGCCGGGAACGACCAGCCGCTGAGCCCGGACGGCAGGTCGACGACGTCCGGCCGCGGTCGCGCGACCGCCGACTTGAGCACCGGGTTGACCACCCAGACGGCCGCGCTGAGCAGCAGCAGGTCCGCGGCGTCCCACCACCGCCGGCGCAGCAGCAGGACGAGCACGACCGCGGCGGTCACCACGACCAGCGGCACCAGGTCGGTGAGCCGGGCGACGGCGCCCCACAGGTCCTGCCAGGGTCCTCCCTCCGCCACGGCCAGGCGCTGCAGCAGTCGGTCCTCCCCCGCCAGCGGGTCGGTCGACGACACCGCGACGGCCAGCGCGCACAGCGCCAGCGCCGCGACGGCTGCGACCACGACGAACCGCTCGCCCCCGCGCGGCCCCGGGGTCACGTCAGGCCTTCGGCTCCGCCGGCTCCAGGAACTGCTCGAGGAACGCCCGCTCCTCGGGGCTCACCCGCCGCGGCCGCTCCTTCTCGAGGTCGAAGGGCACCAGCACGGACGCGGCCCGGGCGAAGAGGGTGGTCTCGTCGTGCACCTCGTAGCGGATCTCGAACGACGCAGCCTTGACCGAGCCGACCCACATCTCGATGTCGACGCCACGCGGGTGGTAGACCAGCGGCCGCTTGTAGTCGATCTCGTGGTGCGCCACCAGGACGCCCTCGGACAGCGCCTTGCCGCCGTACTCCGCGCTGAGCGCGAAGAGCATGTCGACCCGCGCCTCCTCGAGGTAGGTGAGGTAGACGACGTTGTTGACGTGGCCGTAGGCGTCCATGTCCGACCACCGCATCGAGCAGCGGTAACGGTGGCGCACGGCGGGCTCAGCCCCGGGTCAGCTTGCGGTAGGTCGCCCGGTGCGGGCGCGCCGCCTCGGCACCGAGCCGCTCCACCTTGTTCTTCTCGTACGACTCGAAGTTGCCCTCGAACCAGAACCACTGGGAGTCGCCCTCGTAGGCGAGGATGTGCGTTGCGACCCGGTCGAGGAACCACCGGTCGTGGGAGACGACCACCGCGCACCCCGGGAAGTCCAGCAGCGCGTTCTCCAGCGACGACAGCGTCTCGACGTCGAGGTCGTTGGTCGGCTCGTCGAGCAGGAGCAGGTTGCCGCCGATCTTCAGGGTCAGCGCGAGGTTGAGCCGGTTGCGCTCGCCGCCGGACAGGACACCGGCCGGCTTCTGCTGGTCCGGGCCCTTGAAGCCGAAGGCCGACACGTAGGCGCGCGACGGCATCTCGACCTGGCCGACGTTGATGTGGTCGAGGCCGTCCGACACGACCTCCCACAGCGTCTTCTTGGGGTCGACGAGCCCGCCCCGGCTCTGGTCGACGTAGGCGATCTTGACCGTCTCGCCGACCTTGATCGACCCGTCGTCCGGCTCCTCCTCACCGATGATCATCTTGAACAGCGTGGTCTTGCCGGCGCCGTTGGGGCCGATGACGCCGACGATGCCGTTCCGCGGCAGTGAGAAAGACAGCTTGTCGATGAGCAGCCGGTCACCGAAGCCCTTGGTCAGCTTGTCTGTCTCGACCACGACGCTGCCCAGGCGCGGGCCCGGGGGGATCTGGATCTCCTCGAAGTCCAGCTTGCGGGTCTTCTCGGCCTCGGCAGCCATCTCCTCGTAGCGCTCCAGGCGGGCCTTGCTCTTGGCCTGGCGGCCCTTCGCGTTGGAGCGGACCCACTCGAGCTCGTCCTTGAGCCGCTTGGCGCGCTTGGCATCCTTCTGGCCCTCGACCTTGAGCCGCGACTGCTTGGTCTCGAGGTAGGTCGAGTAGTTGCCCTCGTACGGGTAGGCGCGGCCGCGGTCGAGCTCGAGGATCCACTCGGCGACGTTGTCGAGGAAGTACCGGTCGTGCGTCACGGCGACGACGGTGCCGGCGTACTTCTCCAGGTGGCTCTCCAGCCACTGCACGCTCTCGGCGTCGAGGTGGTTGGTGGGCTCGTCGAGCAGCAGCAGGTCGGGCTGGCTGAGCAGCAGCTTGCACAGGGCGACCCGGCGGCGTTCGCCACCGGAGAGCACCGACACGTCGGCGTCCGGCGGCGGGCAGCGCAGCGCGTCCATCGCCTGCTCCAGCTGCGAGTCGAGGTCCCACGCGTCGGCGTGGTCGATGTCCTCCTGCAGCTTGCCCATCTCGGTCATCAGGTCGTCGCTGTAGTCGGTCGCCATCAGCTCGGCGATCTCGTTGAACCGGTCGACCTTCGCCTTGATCTCGCCCATGCCCTCCTGGACGTTGCCCAGGACGTCCTTGGACTCGTCGAGGTGCGGCTCCTGCTCGAGGATGCCCACGGAGTAGCCCGGCGACAGGAGGGCGTCACCGTTGGACGGCTGGTCGAGACCAGCCATGATCTTGAGCACGGTGCTCTTGCCGGCGCCGTTGGGGCCGACCACACCGATCTTGGCGCCCGGGTACATGGCCAGGGTCACGTCGTCGAGGATGACCTTGTCGCCGTGCGCCTTCCGCGCCTTGCGCATGGTGTAGATGAACTCAGCCAAGGGAAACCGTCCGCCGTCCAGGTAGCCGTGCAGGGGGGAGACGTCCATCCTGCCTCAGCGGGAGCGGCGAGGTCACATCGAGCGCGACCCGGACCGGCGCCGGCACACAGGGTCGCGCCCGGGCCGCCGACCGGAACCGGGGGAGGGAACGGCGGCGACCCGGACGCGAGTTCGGAGACCCCGTACCGGGGCCGGGCGAGGGCGTCAGGCGGCGGAGGGCGACATCTCCGGCTCGCCGCCGATGCCGTCGGCGTCGCCGCTACCGAGGCCGTCGGGTCCGTCGACCCGGTCGAGACCGTCACCGACGTCGCCGGACCGCTCGGCGACCGCCTCGACGAAGCGCTCCCGTGGCTGGAGCGTCGACTTGGTGAAGCGGCTCACGCCCCTGGCCAGGTCGTGCCCCACGGCGTTGGCCTCGATCTCCACCTTGGAGTGGGTGATGCCGTCCTTCTCCCAGGAGCCGTCCCGCAGCCGGCCCTGCACCACGACCGGGTCACCCTTGTGCAGCGAGTCGAGGACGTTCTCGCCGAGGTTGCGCCAGCAGCTCACGGCGAAGAACAGGGTGTCGCCGTCGCGCCACCCGTTGACGCCCTTGTCGTAGCGGCGCTCCGTGGTGGCCACCCGGAAGTTGACCACCTTGGTGCCCGACCCGGTGAGGCGCAGGACGGGCTCCTGCGCGACGTACCCCGTCACCGTCACATTCGTCTCGTTCGCCATCGTCGCCTTCCTGTCCGTCCTCGCAGCAGTGCGGCGGGTGCCGCAGGTCCGAGGATGGCGGCCGCGTGGGCCGCGGGAACAGAGCCGGTGGCGCATCTGTGGACGACGGGCCGCTCTCTCCCGGCTGTGGAGAGGTCAGCCGCTCAGCCGGCCGTCCGGGTCAGCCGGCCAGCCGGCCAGCCGGCTAGCCGGTCCTTGCCCGCTCCAGCGCGTCCCGGGCGCGGTGGTGGCGGGCCAGCTCCAACTCCAACGGCGCGAGCATCAGCTCGTCGGCCACCTTCTCGATCGCCGACCGCAGCCGCGACTCGGCCCGCTTGCGGCGCACCACGGCACTGCCGTTCGCGACGGCCCGCCCGACCAGCGCGAGCAGCAGCCCCAGGGCGACACCGCCCAGGAGGAGGAGGGTCGGCACGGCGAAGCCGCCGACATCGGGCGTCGGCGGGTCCGGGAGGCGGAGGTAGGAGCCGACGCCGAGCAGCAGCAGCCACCCGGCGCCGACCACCGCGGCCAGGACGAGCAGCCACTGCGCCCCGCTGGCCAGCCGCCACCACACGGGTGTGCGGTCGGTCCCGAGGTCGGTGCCGACGACCGCCCGGTCGAGCGCGTCCCGCACGTCCCCGGACCGCCCGTGCGCCGCCTGGCGCACCGACCGCTGCCACGGAGCAGGCAGCCTCGCGGCGGCGGTGTCGCAGACCTGGCGCAGCGCGGTGTCGACCTGGGCGCGCTGCACCGGCGTCGGCTCCGGGACCGACGAGCGCACCATGTGGCGCACCTCGCGCCGCTCGCCCGCCGAGAGGTGCAGCCGACGCAGCGGGTCCGGTCGCAGCCTGCGCACCCACCGGGTCGGCGGCCAGCCCAGCGACCCGGCGGCCCGCAGCCGCCACGACTCCTCCACCGCCCGCCCGATGACCGGCACGCCCGCCGAGCCGGCGAGCGCCTCGACCAGCCGGCGCCGGTCGCCGTCGCCGACACCCGGCGCCTCGTCCGCGCCCACCGCCGGCGCAAGGCGCTCGACGACGTCCTCGATGTCGGCGACCAGACGGTCGTTGCGTGCGCGCCTGCGGGCCACGGCGTCGACCAGCAGCGCCCGCAGCTCGCCCAGGCCGGCGCCGGTGCGCACCGATGTCGTGAGCACCGGTGAGCGGCGCAGGCCGTCGGCGTCGAGCAGCCGCCGCAGGTCCTCGGCGCACTCGGCTGCGGCGAAGGGGTTGACCGTGTCGACCTGGTTGAGCACGACGACCGTGACCGCGGAGTGCCCAGCGAGGCGCCGCAGGTAGTGCTCGTGCAGCGCCTGGTCGGCGTACTTCTGCGGGTCGACCACCCACACGAGCAGGTCGACGAGCTCGACCAGCCGGTCGACCTCGAGCCGGTGCTCGAGCACGGTGGAGTCGTGGTCGGGCAGGTCGAGCAGCACCAGCCCGTCGAGCTGGTCGTCCGCGGTGGGGCGGGACCCCGAGTCGCGGCCCCACGCGTCGCCGGTGCCGTGCCGCCAGGCGGTCTGCCGACGGGGGACGCCGAGCCACTGCACCAGCGTGGTGGCCCCCTCGGCTCCCCACACGCACGCGTGCGCCTTCGAGGTCGTCGGCCGGCGCACCCCGACCGGCGACAGGTCCTCGCCCGCCAGGGCGTTGAACAGCGACGACTTGCCGCTGCCGGTCGACCCGGCCAGCGCCACGACGGTGTGCTCGCCGGACAGCCGCAGCCGCTCCCCCGCCCGGCTGCCCACGGCCAGCGCCCGCTTGAGCACCTTGGGGTCGGCCCGGCCGTCCAGCACCTCGACCGCCTCGTCGAGGGCGGCCAGCATCGCGGGCAGGTCGGTGCGCCGGTGCCGGCCGCGCAGCCGCGGGCTCACGACGCGCTCACCGGACCTCCTCGACGACCTGCACGGCGGCCCGCAGCGCGGCGCCCGCGGTCTCGTCGACGGCCACCCCGGCGAGCCGGTCCGCGAACCGCCGGCGCTCGTCCGCGAGCAGCTCCTCGACCCGGCGGTGCAGGTCGGCGCGGGCGGACTCGGCGAGCGAGCGGACCGCCTGGTCGCCCATGACCGCCTCGAGGATCTTCTGGCTCAGTGCCGACGCGCCACCGGCCACCGCGATCTCGCCGGCGACCAGGCCCCCGGTGTGCGCGAACACCACGATCATCACCATCAGCCCGAGACCGTTGACGCCGAACGCCAGGTAGCGCGCGGTGCGCCGCTTGCCCTGGCCCTGGCTGCGCACAAGCTCGAGCACGTAGCCCTGCCACTCGCGTACGGCGCGCTCGGTGCGATCGCGCAGGTCGGCCGACGCCCGGCGGAGGGACGGGTCGTCGCCGAGCAGCACGCGGCCGGCCGGGTCGGCCGCCCACACCGTGGCCACCTGCTCGGCAGCCTCGTCGGCGGCGGAGCGGACCAGCGCCTCGACGCCGGACTCCAGCGCCTCGGCGAGCTCGGTGCCGGGGGCCGGCTTGCCCTGCACCGCCGCGGTCACCCGGTCACGGACCCGTCCGACCTTCTCCTCGAGCGAGCGCATCAGCTCACCGGTGCCGACGAACTCCTGCCAGCGCGCGAGCACCTCGCCGCGCAGCAGCGAGCCGTCGCTGCTCGCCTCGTCGACGTCGGCCACGGCTTCGTCGTAGGCCGTGTCGACAGCCCGCCCCAGTCTGGTCACCGTCTCGGCCTGTGCGTCGGCAGCGGCCGCCAGCTCGAAGACCCGCGCCCCGAGGGACCGTACGGCGCCGTCGAGCGTGTGGCGCACGACCGCCGCCCGCAGCGACGCGTCGGAGGCCAGGCCGTGCAGCCACGCCCGGATCGGCTCGACGGACTCGTCGGGCAGCAGTGCGTCGAAGGTCGCCGTCTCGGAGACGACGAACAGCGGCGCGCCGCCGAGGCCCTGCTCGGTCAGCATGGACGCGAGGTGGGACCGCACCTCGTCGACGGCGTCCGGCGGGACCCGGTCGAGGACCACGGCCACCGCGGTGCCGCGGGTCACGGCCGCCCGCAGGAACTCCCACGGCACGGCGTCGGCGTAGCGCGCGGCGGTCGTGACGAACACCCACATGTCCGCCGCCGCGAGGAGCTGGGTCGCCAGCTCGCGGTTGCTGGTCACCACTGAGTCGATGTCGGGGGCGTCGAGCACCGCGAGGCCCGCCGGGATGCGGTCGCTCGGGGCGAGCCGGAGCGCCGTGGGGTCGTCGGTGTCGGTGGTGGCGCCGACCCGGCGCAGCCCGGGGAGGATCCGGTTGTCGTCGAACCATGTGCCGTCGGCCGGATTGTGGGCCAGCACGGCCGACCGGGTCGTCGGCCGCAGTACGCCGGCCGGGCTGACCCGGACCCCCACCAACGAGTTGACCAGCGTCGACTTGCCCGCGCCGGTCGGGCCGCCGACCACGGCCAGCAGCGGGGCGTCCAGCCGGCGCAGCCGCGGCAGCACGTAGTCGTCGAGCTGGTCGGCGATCTCGCGCTGCAGGGTGCGGCCACGCTCGGCGTCCGGTGCCTCGACGGGCAGGCGCAGGCCGGCGACCTGCCGGTCCAGCCCCTCGAGGGCGACCAGCAGCGCGCCGCTCTCCGCGCCGGTGACCATGGTCGTCATCCTCGCGTAGATCGTCGCCCGCCGTGACCCGGTGACACACCAGCGGACCGGCCGGCGGCGCGCAGTCCGTGCCGCTGACCGGTCCACTTGCCCCGTGGAGTGCGGGTCAGTCCGGAATGCCGGTCTCCCACTCGAGGTCCGAGGCGTAGAGGATCCGCAGCCCGACCAGCGCGGTGGCGCCGGCCAGCAGCCCCGTCCCGACCGCCGCCGAGACGAAGTGCTGGGCACCGGCGAGGAAGACGACCCAGCCGAGCGTCATCGCGACCGGCGCCAGCCAGCTGCCGAAGCCGGAGCGCCGCAGCGCCACCGACAGCAGCACCGTGCCCAGGACGGTGCCGAGGACCGACGGCAGCTGGATCAGTGCCGGGGCGGCGCCTGCCGTGGAGCCTGCGGCGTCGTACACCTCGACGGCCTGGTCCGTGGGCAGCGTGCTCACCAGGGCCAGGTCGTAGTAGTCGACGGCGACGATCCCGGACAGGCCCGACCCGAGGACGGCGAGGACGAGACCGAGGTTGGACAGCGACCGCGACCCGCGCCGGGACAGGTAGGCCATGCCGAACGACGCCGGGACGAGGAGCAGGAAGCCGTAGTGCAGGACGACCGCCGCCCACCGCACGGCGTCGGGGTGCTCGGCGGTCGAGCGCAGGTAGCCCTCGCTGCCCACCCCGTCGAACGGGATCATCAGGATGCTGGCGAACACCAGCAGTCCGGACAGGAAGGCCGCGCTGCCGGCGGCCCGGCGGTAGAAGGTCTCGGCCCGACGCGGGCTGCGCGCGTAGCGGCCGGGCGGGTCGGGGGCCACCCGCGGCGCGGGCAGCTCGATCGAGCGGGGCGGGCTGGCCATCAGGGACATCGGGTTCTCCTCGGCGGCGGCCGGGGTCCTGCCCGGCTCGGGTCGGTGGCGCGACCGCGGTCCGTCGCGGTCGTCCCCACTGTCCGGCCGGCGGGCGTACGTCCCCAGGGCGCTGACCTGTGAGCCACTGGGTGGCCAGCACCACCCACCCTGTCCGCGGTGGCACCACCGGCGGCACGTGAACGGCTAGGTCAGCCCGACGTCTTCGGACACCTGGCTCAGCAGCCGCGCGGTCAGCTGGATCTGCCCGAGGTAGCGAAGGCAGTCGACGCACTCCTGCAGGTGCCCCTCCACCTCGAGGACACGAGCCTCGGCGAGCGCTCCTTCGAGGTAGTCGGTGACGAGCTCCACGAGCTCCTGGCAGTCCATCTGCCTGCTCATGTCCCCGCGGAGCCAGGCGCATGGAACGAGCGGAAGGCGGCCATCAGGCCGTCCTGGGCCTCCTCGCTCAGGCTCTCCACGGGCACGTGCCCCAGCTCGTCGATCGTCGCCCTCATCTGGGTCAGGTAGGCGTCGCAGCCCGGACAGAGGGCGAGATGCGCCTCCAGCTCGGCGCGTGTGGAGTCATCCAGCTCGCCCTCGAGGTAGTCGGTGACGAGCTCGACCACTTCCTGGCAGGTGATGGTCATGCCCGGGACGGCGTCGCGGGTCTCCTCCGTCATGACGCCACCTCCGATCCTCGGTAGTAGTCCTCCAGGACCGCACGCAGCTTCGCCCGTCCACGGTGCAGCAGCACGCGTTGGTTGGCAGGGCTGAGGTCCAGAGCAGCGCAGACCTCGTTCGACGACAGGCCGTGCACGTCACGCAACGTCACCACCAACCGCTGCCGCTCCGGCAGCTCCTGCAGGGCGGCACCCAGCAGCTCGCGGGTCTCGCCGGCCACCGCCGACTGCTCCGGGCCGGCCTGCCACGGGGTGGGCGCGCCGACGGGGGTCCAGTTGTGCGGGTACTGGTCGTCGGCGGCACGGAACCGGTCGGGGTCGACGGTGGGGCCGCCGACGTCCGCGGGCGCCCACGAGGACATCGGCACCGAGCGGGCCTCGCGGACTCCCCGGGTCTTGGCCAGGTTGGTGAGGATCCGGAACACC
Organism: Actinomycetes bacterium; assembly: GCA_035489715.1. Taxonomy (NCBI): domain Bacteria; kingdom Bacillati; phylum Actinomycetota; class Actinomycetes; species Actinomycetes bacterium. The sequence continues at coordinate 10,388 of DATHAP010000081.1, read as the reverse complement.
CACGTGCGCAGCGAGGACCGGCCCTCGAACCGGTCGATCCCTCGGATGACGGCCATCCAGGTCTCCTGCACGACCTCCTCGCAGGAGGCGTCGGTCGACACGTGGCCGCGGGCCACCCGCAGCATCATCGGCGACCAGCCGCTGACGATGCCGGAGAAGGCCGCTTCGTCCCCCAGCCGGAGCCGGTCGACGAGCTCGCGGTCGTCCGGGTCGGCCGCCCGGGGAGCAGGGACGCCGGGCCCGACCATCGCCTGCTGAGGTGCCGTGGAGACGGTCGCCGGTGCCTCACGCTGCATGCGTCTACCTCCGTCCCGATGCGCCTGGTCCGGACTGTAGCCATCGCCCCTCGCGTCTACCGGCGAACGCGGGCGTCCGGGTCCGCCTCATCTGCCGGCCCGCCGACGTGCCTCGCTGATGGCCCAGGCGGCGTTGACCAGACCGATGTGGCTGAACGCCTGCGGGAAGTTCCCGAGCAGCTCGCCGGAGTCCGGGTCTATCTCCTCCGCCAGCAGGCCCACGTCGTTGGCGAAGGCGACGGCGCGACCGAAGACCGCCTCCGCCCGGTGCAGCTGCCCGGAGAGGGCGAACGCCTCGGCCAGCCAGAAGGTGCAGAGCAGGAAGGTGCCCTCCTCGCCGGCCAGCCCGTCGACGCCACCCTCGGTGCGGTAGCGGTACACCAGGCCGCGGTCGTCGGTGAGGCGCTCCTCCGTGGCGTCGAGCGTGGCGAGCAGACGCGGGTCGTCCGGCGGCAGGAACCCCACGATCGCCATCATGAGGTTGGCGGCGTCCAGGTCGGCTGAGCCGACGTACTGGGTGAACGCCTTCGCCTCGTCGCTCCAGCCGTCCTGCAGCACCATCGCGTGGATCTCGTCCCGGACTGCCGACCAGGCCGGGACGCGTTCCTCCGCCTGGAGCATGGGGGCCAGGGCGATGGCGCGGTCCAGTGCGACCCAGCACATCACCTTCGAGTAGAGGAAGTGCTGTGGGTCACCGCGCACCTCCCAGATGCCCTGGTCCTTCTCGCGCCACCGTTCGGACGCGGTGTCGGCGCAGGCGACGAGGAAGTCACGGGTCTGCCGGTCCAGCGAGCCGAGCTGGTCGGACAGCCGGTGGGCGGCGCCGAGCAGCTCGCCGTAGACGTCGATCTGGGCCTGGTCCCAGGCGCCGTTGCCGACGCGGACCGGCCTGCTGTCGCGCCAGCCCTCGAGGTGCGGCAGCTCGCGCTCGGTGAGGTCGTGCTCGCCGCCGATCCCGAACATGATCTGCAAGGACTTGCCCGGGCCGATCGACGATGCGGCGGCCGTGGTCATGAACGCGAAGAAGTCGTTGGCCTCGTCCGGGCAGGCGGCCACCCATAGCGCTTGCATGGTGAAGCTGGCGTCGCGGACCCAGGAGTACCGGTAGTCCCAGTTCCGCTCGCCTCCTACGCCCTCCGGCAGCGACGTGGTGGCCGCAGCGACGATGGCACCGCTCGGCTGGAAGGACAGACCCTGCAGCACGCGGCCACTGTGGTGGACCAGGTCTGCCCACGGTCCGTCGTAGGCCTGGTGCAGCTCGGACCACGAGACCCACGCCGCCACGGTGCGGTCGAGCACCGCAGCGAGCTCCTGCTGCGACCAGGCCCGTGCCGGCGTCTCCTCCAGCGTCGACCGCTGGAGCGCCAGGTGGATGGTCTCCCCCGCGGTGAGGCGCACCCGTCCGGTCGCCCGCCCGTCGGCGAGATCGAGGCGCACCGGCGCGCTGAGCACCAGCCACTCCGCGCCACCGCGGGCGGTGACCCCACCCCGCACGCCGGCGAGCAAGGGGACGACCAGCCCGTACTCGGGCCGTGGTCGGTAGTCGACCTCCATCTCCACCGCGCCCGCCACGCACGACACTCGGCGTACCAGCAGGTGGGGCACACCGGTCCCGAGCCGGTGGCCGCCGTTGTCCTCACCCATCGCCATCAGGTCGGTCAGGACCACGGCCCCGCTGGCCGTGGTGAACGTCGTCTCCAGCACCAGCGTCCGGTCCACGTAGCGCCGGGTGCTCTGCCAGTCGCCCACGGGCTGGATCTGCCAGTGTCCCGCGTCGTCGCCGAGCAGGCGACCGAGCACGGACGGGCTGTCGAACCGCGGGAAGGACAGCCACTCCACCGACCCGGCCTTGTCGACCAGGGCAGCCGAGTGGCGGTCGGAGAGCAGGGCGTGGTCCGCGATCGGGGTGCGGGACATGGCGGGCCTCCGGGTGTCGTCGCCAGGACGTTCGATGTGCAGTCCACGCAGCCGCCGCCGCGTTACGCAAGCCCCCGGCCGGACAGGTCGTTCATCACCGTCGGGGTCACTCGCTCGACCAGGTCGTCTCGAACGACGGGTAGAGCGTCAGACCTCCGTCGACGAACAGGGTCTGGCCGGTGATGTAGGCGGCCTCCTCCGAGCACAGGAACGCGGCGACCGCGGCCATCTCCTCCGCGTCCCCGGCGCGACGCATGGGGATGTGGCTCTCGACCGCCTGCCGCTTGACCGGGTCGTCGATCCACGAACGGTTGATCGGGGTCACGGTGGCCCCGGGACCGATCCCGTTCACCCGGATGCCGCGCGAGGCGTACTCCAGCGCAAGCGTGTGGGTGAGGTTCTGCATCCCGCCCTTGGAGACCGAGTAGCCGACGAACCTCGGCTTCGGGATCACCTGGTGCACGCTTGACACGTTGAGGATCGACCCACCTCGACCGGACTCCAGGAAGTGTCGGACGGCCTGCCGGGCGCACAGGAACGCGCCGCGCAGGTTGACCGACAGGACCTTGTCGAAGTCCTCGACGGCCAGCTTGTCGGTGTCCTCGCCGATCTGGATGCCGGCGTTGTTGACGAGGATGTCGATGCGGCCGTACTGGTCCAGGACCTGCTGGAACATGGCAGCGACCTGGTCCTCCTGCGAGACGTCCGCGGCGACGAGGATCGGGTGAGTCCCGGCCGCAGCCATCTGCTTCATGCAGATCTCGACGCCGTGCTCGATGACGTCCTTGGTCTCCTCTGCGCCGTCCGGACGTCCGACGTAGTTGATCGCCACGTCGACGCCTTCCTCACCGAGCCTGATCGCGATGGCCTGCCCGATGCCCGAGCTGCCTCCGGTGACGACGGCGACCTTGCCGGTCAGACCTTTCATGACTGCCTCCTCGGCGTGTGGTTGGAGGCACAGTCACGTCCGGTGTCGAGTCGTTACAGCCCCAGGACGGAGCGGGCGTCGTGGAAGAAGTCGAGCGCGGCCTGCGGCGTGGTGACCTCTTGCCAGGTCCGGTAGGCCCCGAACGGCGCGTTCCAGAACCCGGTCCTGCTCGGGACGTCGTGCGGGCCGACGTAGACGTACGGCGTGACGATCGCGTCGTCGCCCGGCGAGAAGCCGTAGTTGACCGCCCCAGCGGTGACGCCGAGGTCGAAGTGCTCCGGGAAGATCTGCGGCAAGCTCGGCTCCTCGGCCGGCACCTCCGCGACGAGGGTGGTCAGCGCGTCCTCCCCCAGGGCGAACCACGCAGCCAACGCGGCAGCCGCGGCCGGTTCGACCGGCAGTGCGGCGTCGGGCTCGTACTCCGTGCCCGGTCGGTGCTTGGTCCACGGGAACCCGGGCTCGATCCCGACCGCGGCAGCTGTCTCCGCCAGGGTCGTGAGCGCTGCCCGGCGCACGCCCTCAGGACGCCGCACGACCACGTCGGCACCCTCGATCGCGACCACGCTGCCGTCACCCAGCGGCGGCGTGGCGACACCGCCCGGTGCCGGCACCAGGCTGATGTCCCCGGTCGCGCGCTTGCGCGCGGCGGCAAGCAGGTGCTCCGCCGCACGGTGCAGCGACCGGCGGGTCGGGACGAGGTGGTCAGAAGCAGGCAGAGTCGTCATGGCTACACCGTCTCGCGATCGCGGCCGACGTGACGCCGGCCGAGCCGCTCGAGGGTCCGGTCAAGCCGGCTGCGGCTGGCTGACGTGCCGCTCGAGATGACGGCGGAGCTCGGCGCGACCACGATGCAGGTCGTCTCGGACCCGCTCGGGGGGTTGCGCCACGATCGTGGCGATCTCGCCGAGCTCGCAGCCTGCGACGTCGCGCAGCCCCACCACCACCCGCTGGCCGGTGGGGAGCCGGGCGAGAGCGTCGCGCAGGACACGGCCGACGCCGCGCTGTGCCCTGGCGTCCTGCACCGCCGGCCAGGTCGTCGGCGGGACGGCCCAGTGCCCCGGCCACTCGTGGTGCGTCGGCGGGAGGAACCGCGAGGGGTCGACCGTCGGAGCGGCCGTATCTGCTGGGGAGCTGCTGCCGGGTTCCGACGTGGTAGGCATCCCCAGCTGACCGACGAGCAGCCCGAACACCCAGCCCCGGAACGTCGGCGGTGGGCGATGGTTCGGGAGCTCCGCCGGCACCTGGGCCCAGGTCGCCCGGACCGCCTTCTCCGCGGTCGCGTGGTCCCCGCCCAGGGCCATCGCGGTCCCCATCAGGACAGGCGACCAGGTCCGCACGAGCCGGGCGAAAGCGGACTGGTCGCCGGCGCGGAGCGCGGCCTCCACGTCGGTGTCGGGCTCCGCGACCATGCCATGACGGTAGGCCGGGAACCGCCTGCTGTGGGGGAATCACGGCGGGCGGGCCGGTGAACGGCCCGCCCGCCTGCCAGACGAGGAATCACCCAGCGGCGATGCCCGCCGCACCAGCCGGGAGACCGGCGGTGACGCCGATCGACGACAGGCTGCCGTCCTGGTTCACGGCGAAGCCCGCCACGGAGCCGTTGCCCAGTCGGCCGTAGAGGTACTGGCTGTTCGCGCTCAGTGCGAGGTCCGTAACGCCCGCCGGAGTGACCCCGGTCCTGCCACCGGGCGTGAGCAGCACCAGCGACCCGTCGTTCCCGACACGGAACCCGCTGATCGACAGGGAGCCGCCGGCGTTGCCGGTGTAGGCGAACTTGCCGTTGTTGGTCGCGACCAGCCAGCAGGCTGCGTTCTCCGTCGTCGACACGGCTGCGCTGATCGTGGAGAGACCGCCGGCCGTGACGTCGTACGACGACGCCGTGCTGGCGGCCGCCTCGGACACCAGGAGGTGGCCCTTGTTGTCGAAGTCGAAGCCGAAGGGGACTGCACCGGCGGACGGGACGCTCGCCAGCGACGCGGGGCGGCCGGTGCCGTCCAGCTCGATGACGTCGAGGAGGCTCGTCACGCGCTCCGTGACCACCAGCTGGTCGCCGTCCGGGGTGACCGACACCTGGGCGGGCGACGTCGCGCTGCTGCTGAGCGCGGTCGTGCCGTCGGACAGCGCCGAGAGCGCACCGTCGGTCACGCCGAACGACGCCACGTTGCCGGCGCCCCCCGCGTTGAGTGCGTAGAGCCGGTCGCCGTGGACCGCCACGCTGGTCGGCGTGGTCCCGCCGGAGGGCACGGTGCTGATGCGCTGAAGACCGCCGTCAGCGATGCGGAAGGACGTGATCGTGCTCGAGCCGGCGTCGACGGCGTAGAGGTGGGCGCCTTCGTCGTCGACCACGACGGCGTTCTGGGAGGAGAGACCGCCGCCGGTGCCGGTGCCGGTGGTCGGGAAGCTGCCGACCGGGGTCAGCTGCCCGTCGGGCGCCCGGTCGTACTGGATGACGGCGTTGCCGGCCACCTGGTTGCTGAGGACGTAGACGCTGCCCGCCGCCCCGGCGGCGTGGGCGGCCGGGACGCCGGTGAGCGGCAGGGCCGCAGCGAGCGCGGCACTCGCCGCGAGAGCGACGGTGGACCTGGTGCGGGGCATGGTGAGACCTCCGGGTCGTCGGGCTGGTTGCCGCCGAGGCGCGTCGCCCGGCGATCGGTAGGCGTTCAGTGGTCCGACGCACCGGGTCGTTACGGACTCGCCGGGCCGCACGGGCGACATGGGTGCTGCAGGACGACCCGCTCAGGCGGCTGGCCACCGCTACGGTGGTCTCCGGACGGCTCCGGACGTGCCGCTGAGGTGCCCCGGATCGGCGTCCGGGGCGGGTCGAGGTGGACCTACGCGCACCCGCTCGGGCCCCCGTAGCTCAGTGGAAAGAGCAGCCGCCTTCTAAGCGGATGGTCGCAGGTTCGATCCCTGCCGGGGGCGCCGACGTCAGCTGCCGTCGGGACCGGGTGCCTCGGTCGCGTCGCGGGGCTCGGTCGCGTCGTCATCGGCGCGATGGCGCATCTCGTCCACCTCGCGCGACGTACGACGTCGGGTGTCCTCCTGGATCCGGGTCGCGACGAGGAACTCGGCGGCCTCGAGCCGCTCGGCCTCGCTCTGCCAGGTGATGCGGATGCCGAACTGGTCAGGCTCCTCGTAGGGCAGCTCCTCGTGGCTGACGTCGAGGTCGGCGGCGTGCCGGTGGCCGATCACCTCGAGGCCGTGGTCGTCACGCAGCGCCGTCGCGCGCGACTCCTCGCGGCGACGAGCCCGGTCCTCCGACTGACCCACCTGCCTGCACCCCCAGTGACTGCGGCATCCCCAGCATGCGCCGAAACCGGGCCAGATGACACCAACAGATGGTCACGATTCATTTACTTTGCGTAGTCACCGCCGGTCGGCGGCCCCAGGCCGGCGCGGACGTCTAGGGTGAGCCGCCATGACCGAGCGCAACGACCGGCGCAACGACCGGATGGTCTGGATCGACTGCGAGATGACCGGCCTCTCGCTGCAGACGGACGCGCTCGTCGAGGTGGCCGCCGTGGTCACCGACGCCGAGCTGACCGTGCTCGGCGAGGGCGTCGACGTGGTGATCCGCCCGCCGGACGCCGCGCTCGCGCAGATGGTCGACGTGGTGCGCGAGATGCACACGTCCTCCGGTCTGCTCACCGAGCTGGCGGCCGGCACGACGCTCGCCGAGGCCGAGGCTCAGGTGCTGGCCTACGTCCGCGAGCACGTGCCGGTGGCCCGTAAGGCACCGCTGGCCGGCAACACCGTCTATGTGGACCGCGGCTTCCTCGCCCGCGACATGAAGGACTTGGACGCCCACCTGCACTACCGCCTGGTCGACGTCTCGTCCATCAAGGAGCTGGTGCGCCGGTGGTTCCCGAGGGTCTACTTCAACACCCCGGCCAAGCACGGCGGCCATCGCGCGCTGGCCGACATCCTCGAGAGCATCGAGGAGCTGAAGTTCTACCGGGAGGCGGTCTTCGTCCCCCAGCCGGGCCCGGACGGCGACACCGCCAAGGCGCTGGCCGCCCGGTTCGAGCTGACGCCGGGCACCGGCACGACGACCTGAGGCCGTCCCGTCGGCTTGTATGCTGTCTCCCGCCGCGCCACCGGCGCGGTGCTCCATGGTGGGTGTAGCTCAGCTGGTAGAGCACCTGGTTGTGGTCCAGGTGGCCGCGGGTTCAAGTCCCGTCACTCACCCCACGAAACCGCGCACGGGCCGACCGGATCGGCCCGTCATGCGGCATGGTGGACCCGTGGTGGTCCTGGTGCCGAGGCAGCTGCGGATGACCGGCATGACCGGCGACGTGCCCTACTACGGCGGGCGGTTCACGCCGGCGCAGGCCCACGCCGCGTCCCACCGGCGGCCGACCGCTCCCGCTCCCCGCCCTGCTCCTGCTCCCCCGGCACCGTCGCCGGCTTCGACACCGCAACGCGAGCCGCACGAAACCGCCGGGACCCTCGATGCACTCGCCCACCTCAGGGACAGCGGTGTCCTGAGCAGTGCGGAGTACGACGAGCTCCGGGCCCGGGTGCAGTGACGACCGGGCCGGTCCAGGTGCTCGTCGTGGGCTTCGACGAGCCGTCGTTCTCGGGCCAGGTCATGGCGGAGCTGGAGCGCCTTCGGGAGGCAGGCGTCGTCCGGCTGGTCGACGTGCTCCTGGTCCGCCGGGACGAGGACGGCAGCTTCGAGACCCTGCCGGCACCACCCGGATCCGCACCGGGCTCGGGGACGCTGGCCGCGGACATCCTCGGAGCAGGCACCGCCGCCGACCCGGACGAGGCGGGCTGGTCGCTCGCCGACGCCGTCGAGCCCGGCGGCATCGCCGCGGTCGCGCTGCTCGAGCACACGTGGGCGACGCAACTGGTCGACGCCATCGGCGCCGCGGGTGGCCGGTCGCTCGGTGAAGGATGGCTGGCGGCCGAGGACCGGGCACGAATCCCCGCAGGGTAGCGGTGGTCCGGTCAGTCGGCCGGACAGCTGTCGCACTGGGATCACCAGCCCGCCGTGCCCCAGGAACTTGTTGCGTGTACGGGCGATCGCCCGTGCTGCGCACGGCCGTGCTGCCCCTGGCGACCGTCCTCTTCGTGCGGGACGTCGTGCACACCTACGCCGACGGGCCGCACCGGCTGCGCGCGCTGGACGGCGTGGCGCTCGCCGTCGGCGACGGCGAGATGGTCTGCGTCGCCGGGCCCTCCGGGTCCGGGAATTCCTCGCTCTGTCACCTGGCGGCCGGGCTGGAGGTCGCGGACTCGGGCTGGGTGGAGGTCGACGGCTCGGCGCCCGCCACGCTGGACTGGTCGGTGGTGTCCGTGCTGCCCCAGCAGCACGGACTGGTCAGCGGGCTCACGGTGATGGAGAACGTCGCACTGCCCGCGCGACGGCTGAACCTCGAGCGCGAGGTCGATGTCGAGGGGCTCTTGCACTCCCTCGACGTGCACCACCTCACCGGGCGACTGACCTGGGACACCTCCATGGGCGAGCAACAGCGCACCGCCCTGGCCCGGGCGCTCGTCCTCGGCCCGCGGCTCGCGGTGCTCGACGAGCCGACCGGTCACCAGGACGACGAGCACGTGGACGCCGTGCTCGCGACGGTGCAGGCAGCCGCGGCCAGCGGCACCGCCGTGCTGGTGGCGAGCCACGACCAGCGCGTCGTCGAGGCGACGGACCGCGCGGTCCTGCTCGACTCCGGACGGGTCGTGCCCGGCCCGAGGGGCTAGCACTCAGTATTCAGCTGCCGGTCACGGCCCGGCCGGCAGCTCGAGCACGGCCACGCCGTGCAGGTCCAGCCAGGTGCGGTCCGATGCAACGACGACGCGCACGAGGACTCCCTCGCAGCCGCGGCAGCGCAGCACCGCCCCCGGGGCGTCGACGAAGAAGGCTGCGTCGGCCAGGGCGGCGCCTCGTCCGCACCCGAGGCACCACGCGACGGCGGCGGTCAGCTCGGTGGTGAACACCGAGGACAGCACACCGGCCGCCGCGTTGCCGTCGAGCGCGGTCGTGGGGTCGGTCGAGTCGCTCATCGCCGGCTACCTCCTGTGGGTCCGAAGCGTTCGGTCCTGATCCGTGCCGCGGCGTGTCCCGCGGCGACCAGCATCGCGGCCGCCGCCTCGACGAACCCGTTCGGCCCGCAGACGAAGCAGGTCGGCCGGTCGGCCGCCGGGATCGTGGCCGCTGCGAGCAGCGCGGCATCGACCCGCCCGGGTGGCCGGTCGGCACCAGCCGGCGCCTCCCGGGTCCAGACCACGGTCAGCGCACGGTGGCCGCCTTCGCGGGTCAGGGCGGCCAGCTCGTCGGCGTAGAACAGCGCGGCCGGGTCGCGGACGGAGAGCAGCAGGCGCATCGGCGTCTCAGCCGAAGCGGCGGCGTGCGTCCGCAGCATCGACATCAGCGGCACCACTCCGGATCCGCCGCCGACGAGCTGCACGACGGCCGCACCGTCGGGCCGCCACACGAACCACCCGCCGAGCGGGCCGCGCAGCTCGACCGCTCCTCCCACCGGGAGCACCTCGGTGAGGAACGGCGACACCTCCCCGTCCGGCACCCGGTCGACGGTGACTTCGACCGTCGCCGACGGTCCGGCCGCCGAGGCGACCGAGTAGGACCTGGTCGCGGAGTAGCCGTCAGGTGCGGTGAGCCGGATGTCGACGTGCTGCCCGGCCACGTGGCCCGACCAGTCCGGCACCTCGAGGACCAGCGTCCGGGCGGTCGGCGTCTCGTCGTGCACAGCGCGGACGGTGCCGACCCGCCAGGGCATCACTCGTCCCAGTACCGCTGCTCGCGCCACGGGTCGCCGTAGTTGTGGTAGCCGACGCTCTCCCAGAACCCCGGCTCGTCGTCGACCGTCAGGGTGATGCCACGCACCCACTTCGCGCTCTTCCAGAGGTAGAGGTGCGGGACGAGGAGGCGGGCCGGCCCACCGTGCTCCGGGTCGAGCTCGTCGTGCTCGTACTCGAACGCGACCCACGCCTGACCGTCGAGCAGGTCGGCGAGCGGCACGTTGGTGGTGTAGCCGCCGTAGCTGTGGACCAGCGCGTAGTCCGCCGTCGTCTCGACGCCGGCGAGGAGCGTGTCGAGGCTGACCCCCGTCCAGGACGTGCCGAGCTTCGACCAGCGCGTCACGCAGTGCAGGTCGACGGTCACCGTCTCGCGGGGCAGCGCCATCAGCTCCGGCCACGACCACTGGGAGCGGTCACCTGCCTCGGTCACCACCTCGAGGCTCCACCGGTCACGGTCGACGCCCGGTGTCGGGCCGGCG
>DATHAP010000080.1 GCA_035489715.1 Actinomycetes bacterium | reverse complement strand
GTCCTCGTCGTCGGAGAGCCCGGTCTTGGCGCTGTCCTTCGCCTGCTGGGCGAGCGCGGCCACGAAGTCGTCGTGGATGCCGGGACCGGCGAGCACCCGGGTGGCGGCGGTGCAGTCCTGGCCGGCGTTGAAGTAGCCGGCCACCGCGATGGCCTCGGCGGCCGCCTCGAGGTCGGCGTCGTCGAAGACGACGACCGGCGCCTTGCCGCCGAGCTCGAGGTGCACCTTCTTGAGGTCGGTGGCGGCGGAGGTCGCGACCTCCATGCCGGCCCGCACCGACCCGGTGATGCTGACCATCTGCGGCACCTTGTGCGACACCAGCGACCGCCCGGTGTCGCGGTCGCCGGTGACGACGTTGAAGACGCCGGCCGGCAGGAACTCGGCCATGATCTCGGCCATCAGCAGGGTCGAGACCGGCGTCGTGTCGGAGGGCTTGAGGACGACCGTGTTGCCAGCAGCGATGGCCGGCGCCCACTTCCAGACCGCCATCATCATCGGGTAGTTCCACGGCGTGACCTGGGCGCAGACCCCGATCGGCTCGCGGCGGACGAAGGACGTGTGCCCGGCCATGTACTCGCCCGCCGAGCGGCCCTCGAGCACCCGGGCGGCTCCGGCGAAGAACCGGATCTGGTCGACCATCGGCGGGATCTCCTCCGACAGCGTGAGCCCGCGCGGCTTGCCGGTGTTGCGCACCTCGGCGTCGACCAGCTCGTCGGCCCGCGACTCGATGGCGTCGGCGATGCGGATCAGCGCCTTCTGCCGGTCGCTGGGCGTGCTGTCGCGCCACGTCTCGAAGGCCCGGGCGGCCGCCTCGACCGCGGCGTCCACGTCCGCGGCCGACGACACCGGTGCCTGGGCGAAGACCTGGCCGGTGCTCGGGTCGACCAGCTCGCTGGTGCGGCCGTCGGCGGCGGCCGCCGGCTTGCCGTCGACGAAGTTCGAGAGGACGTCGGTGCTCACAGGGGCGCTCCTGCCGTCGTAGGGGACTGCTGCGCAGACTAGCCCGTCGGCGTGCTTCTCAACAGTTACGGGGGGTCCATACGACAGATTCAGCAAATTCGGGCCCCTTGAGCCACGGATTCGCTTGCCAAGAGGGGTGTCCACTCGCCAGGATCGGGCCCATGGCGAGCAGGGAGCGCGGATCCGGGGTGGTGCTCGACGACGTCTCCAAGGCGATCATCGAGCAGCTGCAGGAGGACGGGCGCCGGGCCTACGCGGCGATCGGCAAGGCCGTCGGCCTCTCGGAGGCCGCCGTGCGCCAGCGGGTCCAGCGTCTCCTGGACGCCGGCGTCATGCAGATCGTCGCCGTCACCGACCCGCTCCAGGTGGGCTTCCCCCGCCAGGCCATGATCGGCGTCAACTGCGAGGGCGACGTGGAAGCCGTCGCCGAGAAGATCGCCGACATGTCCGAGGTCGACTACGTCGTGATCACGGCCGGAGGGTTCGACCTGCTCGTCGAGGTGGTCTGCGAGGACGACGACCACCTGCTCGACCTGATCAGCAAGCGCATCCGCGCCGTCCCCTCGGTGCGCAGCACCGAGACATTCGTCTACCTCAAGCTGCGCAAGCAGCTCTACAACTGGGGAACCAGATGACCCTCTCCGCACAAGACGTCACCGAGCAGGCAACGGCGGCGGACGACGCCCTCGCGGCCAAGGCCCGGGACCACCTCTGGATGCACTTCACCCGGATGTCGGCCTACCAGAACGGCCACGTCCCGATGATCGTCCGGGGCGATGGCCCCTACATCTGGGACGACCAGGGCCGGCGCTACCTGGACGGGCTGGCCGGCCTCTTCGTCGTGCAGGCCGGCCACGGGCGCACCGAGCTCGCCGAGGTCGCGGCCAAGCAGGCCAGCGAGCTGGCGTTCTTCCCGCTCTGGTCCTACGCCCACCCCAAGGCCGTCGAGCTCGCCGAACGGCTGGCCAACCTTGCGCCCGGAGACATCAACCGGGTGTTCTTCACCACCGGTGGCGGCGAGGCGGTCGAGAGCGCGTGGAAGGTCGCCAAACAGTTCTTCAAGCTGACCGGCAAGCCGATGAAGCACAAGGTGATCAGCCGCAACGTGGCCTACCACGGCACGCCGCAGGGGGCCCTGTCGATCACCGGCATCCCGGCCGCCAAGGCGATGTTCGAGCCGCTGGTCCCCGGTGCGCACAAGGTGCCGAACACCAACTTCTACCGGGCGCCGGAGCACGGCGACGACCTCGAGGCGTTCGGCCGCTGGGCCGCCGACCGGATCGAGGAGGCCATCGAGTTCGAGGGTCCCGAGACGGTCGCCGCGGTCTTCCTCGAACCGGTGCAGAACTCCGGCGGCTGCTTCCCGCCGCCCCCCGGCTACTTCCAGCGGGTCCGCGAGATCTGTGACCGCCACGACGTGCTGCTGGTGAGTGACGAGGTCATCTGCGCGTTCGGCCGGCTCGGCCACTACTTCGGCGCCGACCGCTACGGCTACCAGCCCGACATCATCACCTGCGCCAAGGGCATGACCTCCGGCTACTCCCCCATCGGCGCGATGCTGGTCAGCGACCGGATCGTGGAGCCGTTCCTGCAGGGCAGCAACATGTTCGCCCACGGCTACACCTTCGGCGGGCACCCGGTGTCGGCCGCGGTCGCCCTGGCCAACCTCGACATCTTCGAGCGCGAGAAGCTCAACGACCACGTCCAGGACAAGGGCGCCGACTTCCGCCGGACGCTGGAGAAGCTGACCGACCTGCCCATCGTCGGCGACGTCCGCGGCGACGGGTTCTTCTACGGCATCGAGATGGTCAAGGACAAGAGCACCCGCGAGACCTTCGACGACGACGAGTCGGAGCGCCTGCTGCGCGGCTTCCTGTCCAAGGCGCTGTTCGACGCCGGCCTCTACTGCCGCGCCGACGACCGTGGCGACCCGGTCATCCAGCTCTCGCCGCCGCTGATCTGCGACCAGTCGCACTTCGACGAGATGGAGCAGATCCTGCGCAGCGTGCTGACCGAGGCGTGGTCGCGGCTCTGAGCAGCACGGAGGACCGGACCCGGGTCCGGCGGCTGCCCGAGAAGCAGGTCACCGACCGCGCGGTGCTCGACGCGGTCCTCGACGCCGCGCGGGTCGCGCACGTCGCCGTCGTCGACGAGGCGTCGCGGCCGTACGTCGTCCCGGTCGGTCACGCGCGCGACGGTGACGTGGTGCTGTTCCACGGGTCGACCGGCAGCCGGCTCTTCCGGGGGCTGGCTGCCGGGGCACCGACCTGCCTCACGGTGACGCTGCTCGAGGGACTCGTCGTCGCCCGGTCGACCTTCGAGTCGTCGATGCACTACCGCTCGGCGATGGTGCTGGGTGTCGCGACCCGGGTGCCGGACGACGACAAGCTGCGGGCCCTCGAGGTGCTCACCGAGCACCTCCTGCCCGGCCGGTGGGCGGACGCCCGGCACCCGAACGCCAAGGAGCTCGCCCAGACGATGGTGCTCTCCCTGCCCCTCGACGAGTGGTCGGTGAAGGTCAGCGACGGCCCGCCGGACGACGACCCGGGTGACCTGGACCGGCCGGTGTGGGCGGGCACCGTCGCGATGTCGGTGGCGTGGGGCGACCCGGTCGGGGCGCCGGACCTGCGCGGCGACCACCCGGTGCCCGGCTACGTCCGGGGCTGGACCGGCGGGTGACCCTCGCCGGGCAGACCGGCTCGGCCGCCGGCGACCCGCGGGACTTGTCGCTCTGGCACGCCACCGCCGACGACGACTGGGCTCTCCGGGCGGCGCTGCCCGGTGACCGCGACGCCGACGTGGCCATCGTCGGCGCCGGCTTCACCGGGCTCTGGACCGCCTACTACCTGCTCCGCTCCGACCCGGCGCTGCGGGTGGTGGTGCTGGAGCGCGAGGTGGCCGGCTTCGGGGCCAGCGGGCGCAACGGCGGCTGGTGCTCCGCGCTGTTCCCCGCGAGCCTGACCTGGCTGGCCCGTCGCTACGGACGGCCGGCCGCGGTCGCGCAGTACCGTGCGATGCAGGAGACGGTCGACGAGGTCGGCGCGGTCGCCTCCGCCGAGGGCATCGACTGCCATTGGGCCAAGGGGGGCACCGTCGTCGCGGCCCGGACCCCGGTGCAGCTCGACCGGTCCCGCGCGGAGGTCGAGGAGGCCCGGGCCTTCGGCTTCGGCGAGGACGACCTGGCTCTGCTCGGTCCCGACGAGGCCCGGGCCCGCCTGGGCGCCACCGGGGTGCTCGGGGCGACGTACACCCCGCACTGCGCGGCGATCCACCCGGCGCGCCTGGTCCGCGGCCTCGCGCGCGCCGTCGAGCGGCTCGGCGCCACGGTGCACGAGCGCACAGAGGTCACCGCCGCCGAGCCGCACCTGGTGACGACGGACGGGGGGCGGGTGCGGGCCGACGTCGTGGTCCGGGCCACCGAGGGCTACACGCCGGCGCTGCCCGGGCACCGGCGCGACGTGGCCCCGGTCTACTCCCTCATGGTCGCCACCGAGCCGCTGCCGGCCGGGGTGTGGGCCGAGGTGGGACTGGCCGGGCGGGAGACGTTCGCCGACCACCGGCACCTCATCGTCTACGGACAGCGCACCGCGGACGGCCGGCTGGCCTTCGGCGGCCGCGGCGCGCCCTACCACTACGGATCGTCGGTGCGCCCGGAGCACGACCGCGAGCCGGCCACCTTCGCCGCCCTGCACCGGGCGCTGGTGGACCTGCTGCCCGCGGTCGGGGACGCCGCGATCACCCACTCCTGGGGCGGGCCGCTCGGCATCGCCCGTGACTGGTGCGCCTCCGTCGGCCTCGACCCGGCGACCGGGCTGGCGTGGGCCGGCGGCTACGTGGGCGACGGGGTCGCGACGACCAACCTGGCCGGCCGGACCCTGACCGACCTGGTGCTCGGTCGCGACAGCGGCCTCACCGCGCTGCCGTGGGTGAACCACCGGTCGCGCCGCTGGGAGCCGGAGCCCCTGCGCTGGCTGGGGGTCAGCGCGTCCCTGGCGGTCATGGGCGGTGCCGACACCGAGGAGGCCCGGACCGGGCGGCCGTCGCGGCGGGCCGCCGCTCTCAACCGGCTGCTCGGCCGCTGACCTCCGGCGAGTCGTCGCGGCCCTGCCGTGGTGCGGCCGGATAGGCCAGGTCCCGCAGCCAGCCGAGGTCGGCGGTCTCGGTGGCCAGCACGGTGCGCGAGTCCGGGCCGGCCGGGTCGAGCAGGTCCATGAGGAGGGTGACCGGGATCCCGCGGGCGAGCGCGGTCATCACCGGGTGGGCAGCGGGGGAAGCGCCGGCTATCACAGGCCAGACGTCGACCACGCGCCAGTCGCGCATGATCACCCGATCGGGTGAACATCGCGTCGTGCTGGGAGGATCGGGCGTGGCCGCTCCCGCCCAGCATTCCGCCCCGTCGCCCGCCCCCTCTCCGGCGTCGCACCGCCCCTGGCACTGGACGGTCTCCGTCCCCGCGGGCGCGGCGCTGCTGCTCGTCGTGACCTGGGGCCGGGACCTGCCGCCGGTTCTCGTCGCGGTCGTCGCGGTCTTGCTCGGCGGGGCGGTGCTCGCCGCGGTCCACCACGCCGAGGTGGTGGCGCACCGGGTCGGCGAGCCGTTCGGGTCGCTGGTGCTCGCGGTCGCCGTCACCGTCATCGAGGTCGCGCTGATCGTCACGCTGATGGTCGGCGGCGGCGACAAGACGGCGACGCTGGCCCGGGACACGGTCTTCGCCGCCGTCATGATCACCTGCAACGGCGTCGTCGGGCTGGCCCTGCTGGTCGCGGCGCTGCGCCGTCAGGTCGCGGTGTTCAACGCCGAGGGCACCGGTGGCGCGTTGGCCACTGTCACGACACTGGCGACGCTGTCGCTGGTGGTCCCCTCGTTCACGACCGGGCGCAGCACGCCGGAGTTCACCTCGCCGCAGCTGGCGTTCGCGGCGTTGGCGTCGCTCGGGCTCTACGGGCTCTTCGTCGCCGTGCAGACCGTCCGGCACCGCGACTACTTCCTGCCCATCACCACCAGCGGGCGAATCGTGGGCGCCGAGGAGCACGCCGCGCCGCCGACCGACCGGCAGGCGCTGACCAGTCTGGGGCTGCTGCTCGTGGCCCTCGTCGCCGTGGTCGGCGACGCCAAGACCATCTCGCCGGCGATCGAGCGCGGGGTCGCCGCGGCCGGCTTCCCGCAGGCGGTCGTCGGCGTGGTCATCGCGCTGCTGGTGCTCCTGCCCGAGACGGTCGCGGCGGTGCGTGCCGCCCGCCGCGACCGGGTGCAGACCAGCCTCAACCTCGGCTACGGCTCGGCGATGGCGAGCATCGGTCTGACCATCCCCGCCATCGCGATCGCGTCGATCTTCCTGGACGGGCCGCTGGTCCTGGGGCTGGGCCCGACCGAGATGGTGCTGCTCGCCCTCACCGTCGTGGTAGGGACCCTCACCGTCGTGCCCGGGCGGGCCACGCTGCTGCAGGGCGGCGTGCACCTGGCGGTGCTCTCGGCGTTCCTCTTCCTGGCGGTCAGCCCCTAGTCGGTCTTGCCCTCACCGGGCGCGCGGGTCGACAGTGATCAGGTGGCCACGGTGGAGGGACGCGCGTCGCGCACCCGCCCGTCGTCCTGGTGGCTGCTCGTGACCGGCAGCCTGGTCGCCGTGGTGACCGGGGTCTACGCCGGTGTCCACGAGCCCGCCGGGCGTCCGTTCGCCACCTTCGGCTTCTCCGGGATGCTGCAGATGAAGGCCTGGCTGACCACGGCCGCCGCCCTGCTGCTCGTCGTCCAGCTGCTCAGCGCGCTGTGGATGTGGGAGCGGCTGCCCGGCGCCGGCCGGGCTCCGTCGTGGGCCGCTCCGCTGCACCGCACCAGCGGCGCGGTGGCGTTCGCCCTCACCCTGCCCGTCGCGCTGCACTGCATGTGGGCGCTGGGCTTCTCGGCGGGCAGCCCGCGGGTCCTGGTGCACGGCTTGGCCGCGTGCGCGTTCTACGGGGCGTACGCCGCCAAGATGCTCGGCCTTCGGCTGCGCGGCCTACCCGGCTGGGCGCTGCCGGTGCTGGGCGGGTCGGTGCTCTCGACCCTCGTGCTGGTCTGGCTGACCTCCGCGCTGTGGTTCTTCACCCGGTCCGGGATCCCGCTGACATGACCGCCTCCCCCACCCGCCGGTCGGTGCTCAACGGGGCGCTGGTCGTGGCCGCCGGTGCCGTCGTGGGCTACGTCGTCACCCGGGCCTCCTCCGCCGTCGACGAGGCGGCGGCCGCCGGCGCCAACGGCTACGGGCCGGCCGGTGGCGACGGTGCCGCCGGCGGGGCAGGCGACTCGGCGCTGGCCGAGGTCGCCGACCTGCCCGACGGCGGCGGCGTGGTGCTCGGCGACCAGCACCTCGTGCTGGTCCGCGACGGCGACCAGGTGCACGGGCTGTCGGCCACCTGCACGCACCAGGGCTGCACGGTCAACGGGGTGACCGAGGGCCGCATCACGTGCCCCTGCCACGGCAGCGTCTTCGACGCGGCCACCGGGGACGTCGTCAGCGGCCCGGCGAGGACCCCCCTCCCGGCGGTGCCGGTCGAGGTCCGCGCCGGCGCCGTCTACCTGGCGGGCGGTGGCTGAGGTGCGCTGGCGACCCGTGCCCACCCTGATCTGGCTGGCCGCCCTCGGCGTGGCCCTCGGCGCCGTGCTGGCGCTGCGCTGACCCGCCGGCGGAACAAATCGGGACCGCAGCGCTGCTGGGACCTGAGTGACCACGGCGACCCAGGTGCAGCGCACCTATCTCACGCTGGTCATGCTCACGACGCTGTCGGCGTCGCTGATCTGGGGCATCAACACCCTCTTCCTCCTCGACGCCGGGCTGAACAACCTCGAGGCCTTCGCCGCCAACGCGTTCTTCACCGCAGGGATGATGCTGTTCGAGGTGCCGACCGGCGTGGTCGCGGACCTGGCCGGGCGGCGGATCTCCTTCCTCGTCGGCTCGCTGACCCTGATGGCCGCGACGCTGCTCTACGTCATGCTCTGGCAGGTCGACGCGGCGTTCTGGGCCTGGGCCGTCGTGTCCGTGCTGCTCGGGCTGGGCTTCACGTTCTTCTCCGGCGCGATGGAGGCCTGGCTGGTCGACGCGCTGCACCACACCGGCTTCACCGGTGAGCTGGATGCCGTCTTCGGCCGCGCCCAGGCGGTCGGCGGGGCCGCGATGCTGACCGGCTCGGTGCTCGGCGGCGTGATCGCCCAGGCGACCAACCTCGGCGTCCCCTTCCTCGTGCGGGCCGGCCTCCTCGCGATGACGTTCGCCCTGGCGTTCTTCCTGATGCACGACATCGGCTTCACCCCGGAGCGCGGCAAGCGGCCGGGTCCGGAGGTCCGCCGGATCTTCCGGGACTCGCTGCACTACGGACTCGGTCAGCCGGCGGTGCGCTGGATGATGCTCACGTCGCCGTTCGTCGGCGGTGTCGGCATCTACGTCTTCTACGCGATGCAGCCCTACCTGCTCGAGCTCTACGGCGACGAGGGGGCGTACGGCGTCGCCGGCCTCGCGGCCGCACTGGTCGCCGGCGCCAACATCATCGGGGGCTTCCTCGCCCCGCGGCTCCGGCACGCGTTCCAGCGACGCACCTCGATGATCCTGATGACCACGGCGCTCAGCTCCGGAGCCCTGCTGGTCGTCCCGGTCGTCGACAGCTTCGCGCTGGTGGTTGTCCTGCTGGCCGTGTGGAGCCTCGCCGCGGCAGCCGAGAAGCCGGTCCGGCAGACGTATCTCAACGCCCTGATCCCGTCCCGGCAGCGCGCCACCGTGCTGTCCTTCGACTCGCTGCTCAGCAACACCGGTGGAGTGGCGCTGCAGCCGGCCCTCGGCCGGGTCGCCGACGTGTGGGGCTACCCGGCGACGTTCGCGATCAGCGGTCTCTTCCAGGCGGCCGCCCTGCCGTTCGTCCGCCTCGCGCAGCGGCTGTCGGTACCCGAGGACTACTCCACCCGGGAGACCCCGGCCACGGTGCCGGCCGAGGAGTCGGCATGACGTGCCTCGGGGTCGGAACCAGGGTCGGCTCAGGGACAGGACCGGTGGTCGCCCTGATGTGCGGCGCCCGCGGCCTGGCCAGATTTGTGGTCGTGCGTACGACAGTCACCGGACCACGACCGCGCGCCGGCCGCGAGCTCGCGCTGCTGGCCGCGCTCTACGTCGCCTACAGCGCCTCCCGCCTGCTCGCGGACCCCGACCCCGGCCAGGCCGTCGACAACGCGCGTGACCTGCTGCACGTCGAGGCGGTCCTGCACCTCGACGTCGAGCGGTGGCTCAACGACGGGCTCAGCGCCCTGCCGGTGCTCCCGCTCGTCGCGAGCTACTGGTACTCGCTGCTGCACTACGTCGTGACGCCGCTGGTCCTGGTCTGGGTCTACCGCGCACACCCGGGCCGCTACCGGGTGGCTCGCAACACCCTGATCGCCGGCTCCGCGATCGGGATCGCCGGCTTCGCGCTGCTGCCGATGGCCCCGCCCCGGATGCTGGCCGGCTACGTCGACACGCTGGCCTCGACCGCCGGCTCCGGCTGGTGGGGCTCGGACGCGAGCGCACCGCGCGGCCTGGGCGCTCTGACCAACGAGCTCGCTGCGATGCCCTCGCTGCACGTCGGCTGGGCGGTCTGGTGCGCCGGCGTGGTGCTGCTCTGCACCCGTCAGCGGTGGCTCCGGGTGCTGGCGGTCGCCTACCCGCTCGTCACGACCCTCGTCGTGGTGGCAACCGCCAACCACTACCTGCTCGACGCCGTGGCCGGGGTCGCGGTGCTCGCCGCCGGTGCCGCGGTCGCCGTCCGGCTGCCCGCCCGGTGGGGCGGCCGTCCCGTCGCGGTGGGCGCCGGCGAGCCGGCCCGGCCCGCGCTGGTGGCTCGTGGCGGGTGGGAGGAGCGGGACGGCCGCGCGGCCGCCTGAGCGGGCGGCTGGGACGATGGCCCGGATGATTGGGACGACGTACCGGATCTGCTTCGTCTGCACGGGCAACATCTGCCGCTCGCCGATGGCCGAGGCGGTGCTGCGCCGGCTGCTCGAGGAGGAGGGGCTCGGCCACGCTGTCGAGGTCGACTCGGCCGGCACCACCTCGTGGCACGTCGGCGAGCCGGCCGACCAGCGGGCGGTGGTAGCGCTGCGCGAGGCGGGCTACGACGGCTCCGCCCACCGGGCGCAGGCGTTCGAGACGTCCTGGCTGGTCGACCGCGACCTGGTCGTCGCACTGGACAGCGGCCACCTGGACGAGCTGCGCGCACTGGCCGCCGGCGGGCCGCACGAGACCAAGGTCCGGCTGCTGGGCTCCTTCGCCGAGGACGCCGACCGCGACCGCGGTCTCGACGGCGGCGGTGACGTCGCGGACCCCTACTACGGCTCGGCGGCCGACTTCGAGCGGGTGCTGGCGCAGGTGGAGGCCGGCTGCCGGGGCATCATCCGCGAGCTGGTCCGCGACGGTGTGGTCCAGCCGGTCTGAGCCGCCGTTCCGCAAGTCGCGGACCGGCGCGCCCCAGGGTTTCTTCGCTGTCGAGGCGACCGGCCTGCGGTGGCTGGCGGCGGCCGGCGGGGTCGCCGTCGTCGAGCCGCTGTCGGTGGGCGCGGACGAGATCGTCCTGCCGCACGTCCGGCAGCGCCCGCCCACCGTCGCCGACGCCGAGGCCTTCGGCCGGACCCTGGCCACGACCCACCGGGCGGGAGCCCGGCACCACGGCTGCCCGCCCGACGGCTGGCCGGGCGACGGCTGGATCGCGACGCTGCCGCTCCCGCACGCGGCGGCACCGCCGCCCGGGTGGGGGCCGTTCTACGCCGACCTGCGGCTGGCGCCCTTCACCGATGCGCTCGACCCGGACGGCCGGCGCGCGGTCGAGGCCGTCTGCGAGCGGCTGCGCGAGGGCGACGAGCGGCTGACCGGACCGGCCGAGCCGCCGTCCCGGCTGCACGGCGACCTCTGGTCGGGCAACGTGCTGTGGGCCCCGGACGGTGCGGTGCTCGTCGACCCGGCCGCGGACGGCGGCCACCGCGAGACCGACCTGGCGATGCTGGCCCTCTTCGGGCTGCCCCACCTGGACCGGGTGCTCGCGGCCTACGACGAGGTGCATCCGCCCGCCGAGGGCCGCAAGGACCGGGTCGCCCTGCACCAGCTGCACCCGCTGCTCGTGCACGCGACCCTCTTCGGCGGCAGCTACGTCGCCCAGGCGGTGCGCGCCGCGCGCCGCGCCCTGCAGCTCTGACGCCTGGCTACCCCCGGCTCAGCCGCGCAGGGTGGGGCGGAGCCTTTCGAGCACCGTCGGGTCCTCGATGGTCGAGGGCACCGGCTCGTCCTTGCCGTCGGCGATCGCCCGCAGCGACCGGCGCAGGATCTTGCCGGACCGGGTCTTGGGCAGCCCGGCGACGACGTCGACGTGCTGGAACGAGGCCACCGCGCCGATCTCGTCGCGCACCAGCCGCACCAGCTCGGCCCGCAGCTCGTCCGGGTCGCGGTCGACCCCCGCCTTGAGCACGACCAGCCCGCGCGGCACCTGACCCTTCAGGTCGTCGTGCACCCCGATGACCGCGCACTCGGCGACGTCCGGGTGCGAGGCGACCACCGCCTCCATCGACCCGGTTGAGAGGCGGTGGCCGGCCACGTTGATGACGTCGTCGGTGCGGCCCATCACGTAGAGGTAGCCGTCCTCGTCCAGGTAGCCGCCGTCGCCGGTCAGGTAGTAGCCGTCGAAGGCGCGCAGGTATGACGACAGGAACCGCTCGTCGTCGTTCCACAGCGTCAGCAGCGCCCCCGGCGGCAACGGCAGCCGGACGCAGATCGCCCCCTCGGTGCCGGCCGGCACCGGCCGGCCGTGCGAGTCGAGGATCTGCACGTCCCAGCCCGGCACCGGGACCGTCGGCGACCCCGGCTTGATCGGCATCGGCTGCAGGCCGCGCAGGTTGGCCGCGATCGGCCAGCCGGTCTCGGTCTGCCACCAGTGGTCGACCACCGGGATGCCTAGCCGCTCACCGGCCCACTCCCAGGTGTCCGGGTCGAGCCGCTCCCCGGCCAGGAACAGCGTGTGCATCGACGACACGTCGTGGCCGGCGAGCAGTGCGCCGTCCGGGTCCTCCTTCCGGACCGCCCGGAACGCGGTGGGCGCCGTGAACAGCGCCCTGACGCCGTACTCCTCGATCACCCGCCAGAACGCGCCGGCGTCGGGCGTGCCGACCGGCTTGCCCTCGTACAGAACCGTCGTGGCGCCGACCAGCAGCGGCGCGTAGACGATGTAGGAGTGGCCGACGACCCACCCGACGTCGGACGCGCTCCACCACACGTCGCCCGGGCCGATGCCGTAGATGTTGGCCATGCTCCAGGTGAGGGCGACCGCGTGGCCGCCGTTGTCCCGCACGACGCCCTTGGGCCTGGCTGTGGTACCGGACGTGTAGAGGACGTAGAGCGGGTCCGACCCGGCGACCGGCACGCACACGGCCGGCTCGGCGTCGGCGACCAGCTCGTGCCAGTCGAGGTCGCGCGGCGCCGTCAGGGCGGCATGCGCCTGCGGTCGCTGCAGCACGACGACATGGTCGGGTGCGTGCGCGGCCAGGTCGAGGGCACGGTCGAGCAGCGGCTTGTACTCGATGACCCGCGTCACCTCGATGCCGCAGGACGCTGACACCACGACCTTCGGGCGCGCGTCGTCGATGCGCACCGCCAGCTCGTGCGGGGCGAAGCCGCCGAAGACCACCGAGTGCACCGCGCCGAGCCGGGCGCACGCCAGCATCGCCACCACCGCCTCGGGGACCATCGGCAGGTAGATGACGACCCGGTCGCCCTTGCCGACGCCGAGGCCGGCCAGCGCACCGGCGAAGAACGCCGTCTCGTCGAGCAGCTCCGCGTAGGTGTAGGTGCGCTTGGTG
This sequence comes from Actinomycetes bacterium, assembly GCA_035489715.1. Taxonomy (NCBI): domain Bacteria; kingdom Bacillati; phylum Actinomycetota; class Actinomycetes; species Actinomycetes bacterium. The sequence continues at coordinate 14,165 of DATHAP010000080.1, read as the reverse complement.
CCGGTGACCGGGCTGTCGTAGACCAGGGCTAGCCGGTCCCCGTGGCCAGCAGCGACGTGCCGGTCCAGCGCGTTCTCGCAGGTGTTCAGCACGCCGTCGGGGAACCACCGGTAGAACGGCGCCCGGCTCTCGTCCAGCACGGTGGCCGGGGGTGTGCGCCAGTCGACGGCGGCCGCCGCCTCGCGCCAGAACGCGTCGCGATCGGTGAGGCTGCGGTCGTACGTCGCGCGGTAGCTGCCCATGGGCGGCATCCTGCCCGCCGCCCGAGACCAGGGCTAGGGACCGACGGCCCCTTCTCGGGGCTGGTGGAGCATCAGGTGCTCGACCACGTGGTCGAGGGTGTCGTCGACCGCGTCCTCGCGGTAGCCGCCCCTCCTCGGCCGGAAGACCGCCGACCGCACGTCGTCGACCGCCAGCTGCTGGCCCGCCGGGCCGCCGCCGTCGAGCCAGACCAGCACCCGGTCGACGAAGTCGTCGACGTCGTCCAGGTCGTAGCCGCGCCGGAGGAAGCCGGCCCGCGGGAAGCGCTGCATGTACGGCCCCGAGACCTCGTCCCGCAGCACCGCCGCGTCGGCGCCCGGGTCGGCCCTGCCGCGGCGCCCCGCCGACATCCGCTGCACCGCGAGCACCCGGCCCTCGAGCTCGTCCAGCGCCGCGTCGACCGCCGCGGTGTCGTATCCCCCGCGACGCAGCTCGAAGCCGGCCCGCCTGATGTCGGTCGCCGTGGGCATCGGGATCATGCCGCTCAGCGACACCTCGACGTTGCTCACGAACGCGTCCACCTGGCGCCGGTGGTAGCCCTTGCGCCAGCGACTCACCCGCGGGTAGCGGTCATGGTGGCCGCGTGTCATCGCGGCCCTCCGCCGGGCACCCGGGTCACCCGCTCACCGCCGCGAGCTGCCCGCACGCGCCGTCGATCTCCCGGCCGCGGGTGTCGCGGACCGTCGTCGGGATGCCGTGGGCCCGCAGCCGCTGGACGAAGGTGCGCTCGACCTGCGGGTCGCTCGCCGTCCACTTCGACCCCGGCGTCGGGTTGAGCGGGATCGGGTTGACGTGCACCCACCCGCGCCCGCGCCGGTTGAGCTCGGTGCCCAGCAGGTCGGCCCGCCAGGCGTGGTCGTTGATGTCGCGGATGAGGGCGTACTCGATGCTGACTCGACGGCCGGTCGCGTCGAAGTACCGCCGGGCAGCGTCGAGGACCTCGGCCACCTTCCACCGGGTGTTGACCGGCACCAGCGTGTCGCGCAGCTCGTCGTCGGGCGCGTGCAGCGACAGGGCCAGCGTCACCGACAGCCCCTCGGCGGTCAGCCTGTCCATCGCCGGCACCAGGCCGACGGTAGACACCGTCACGCTGCGCTGGGAGATGCCCAGGCCGCCCGGCGACGGGTCGGTGATGCGACGGACGGCGCCCAGCACAGCGCGGTAGTTGGCCAGCGGCTCACCCATGCCCATGAAGACCACGTTGGAGACCCGGAGGGCGTCGGCGGTGTCGGCGGCACCGGCCCCTCCCAGCTCGCCGTTGCGCAGCCAGCGCGCCCCGGTCACGACCTGGTCGACGATCTCGCCCGCCGACATGTTGCGGGTCAGGCCGGCCTGCCCGGTCGCGCAGAACGGACAGTTCATGCCGCAGCCGGCCTGCGACGAGACGCACATGGTCACCCGGCCCGGGTAGCGCATCAGCACGCTCTCGACGGTCGCCCCGTCGAAGAGCCGCCAGACCGTCTTGCGGGTCATGCCGTTGTCGCAGTCGAGATGACGCACCGGCGTGAGCAGGGTGGGCAGCAGCGCCGCGGCCAGCGGGCCGCGGGCCTTCGCCGGCACGTCGGTCATCGCCGCCGGGTCGTCGAGCAGGTGGGCGAAGTAATGGGTGGCGAGCTGGTCGGCACGGAACGGCCGCTCCCCCATCGCCTCGACCACCTCGCGGCGCTCGGCCGGCGTGAGGTCGGCGAGGTGCCGCGGGGGCTTCGCCCGACGGGGTGCGGCGAAGACGAGCTCTCCGGCGACCGGCATGGTTACCCGCAGTCTCTCAGGCGGGGACGAGCCAGGAGAGGAGCAGGTAGGTCACCGGCGCCGCGAGCAGCAACGAGTCGAGCCGGTCCATCATCCCACCGTGGCCCGGCAGCAGGGAGCCCATGTCCTTGATGCCGAGGTCGCGCTTGATCATCGACTCGCCGAGGTCGCCTAGGGTAGCGGCGACCATGGCGGCCAGCCCGATGACGACGCCCTCCCACCACAGGCCGTCGAGGAGCAAGGCGACGAGCAGGGCCCCACCGACCGCGGTGAAGAGCGCCGACCCCGCGAAGCCCTCCCAGGACTTCTTCGGGCTGATCGTCGGGGCCATCGGGTGGCGCCCGAAGAGCACGCCGGCGACGTACCCGCCGATGTCGGAGAGCACGGTGACCGCGATGAAGACGACCACCCGGTCGGCGCCGTCGTCGGCCCGCAGCAGGAGCGCCGCGAAGCCGGCGAGCAGCGGGACGTACGTCGTCACGAAGACACCGGCGGTCACGTCGCGCACGTAGCCGTCGGGGTTCTCGGGCAGCCGCCACAGCAGGGTCGCCATGACGGTGAGCGTCACCGCGACCAGCATCGGCTCCGTGCCCCCCGCGTACGCCGCGCCGAGGATCGACAGCGCGCCGACCACGACCGGCACGACCGCCACCCGGACCTGCTCGCCCTTGAGAGCGTTGGACAGCTCCCACACCGCGATCACCACGGCCGCCGCGACGACCGCCAGGAACGACGGCTTCCAGACGTAGAGGGTCACGATGATGAGCGCGGCGAGGGCAACCCCGACGCCGATGGCTGCCGGCAGGTTGCGCCCTGCCCGGCTGCGCCGCTCGGGCGGCGGCACCGGCTCCATCGGGACCGGCTCGAGTGGGGAAGAGCTCTCCCGGTCGGCTGACTGGTCTGGGGTCATCTGCGAGCCGAACCCCTCACACCTCGAGGAGCTCGGCCTCCTTGTGCTTGAGCAGCTCGTCGACCGACGCCACGTGGCGCTGGGTGACCTTCTCCAGCTCCTTCTCGGCCCGGGAGACGTCGTCCTCGCCGACCTCGCCGTCCTTGGCCATCCGGTCGAGCTCGTCCTTTGCGTGCCGGCGGATGTTGCGGATCGCGATCTTGGCGTCCTCGGCCTTGCGGTGGGCGACCTTGATGAACTCCTTGCGGCGCTCCTCGGTCAGCTGCGGGAACGCCACCCGGATGATCGCGCCGTCGTTCGTGGGGTTGACGCCCAGGTCGGAGTCGCGGATGGCCCGTTCAACGGCGTCCATCGAGCTCTTGTCGTATGGCGTGAGGGTCAGCATCCGAGCGTCGACGACGTGGAACGAGGCAAGCTGGTTGACCGGCGTCGGGGCGCCGTAGTAGTCGACCATGATCTTGTTGAACATGCCAGGGTTGGCCCGGCCGGTCCGGATGGTCCCGAAGTCGTCGCGCGCCACGGAGACCGCCTTCTCCATCTTCTCCTCGGCCTCGAAGAGCGTCTCATCGATCACGCTGGTCTCCGTGTTCTGTCGGGTGCGGTCGCTGGTGGCGCTGCGGACGCCGGTCGGGCGTCGGGGCCGACGCCGGTCAGGCGTCGGGGCCGATCACCGTGCCGATCTTCTCACCGTGGACCGCGCGGGCGATGTTGCCCTCCTCGGTCAGGTTGAAGACGACGATCGGGAGGTGGTGGTCGCGGCAGAGGCTGATCGCCGTGGCGTCGGCGACTTTGAGCCCCCGTGCGAGGAACTCGTCGTAGGACAGGGAGTCGAAGCGGACTGCTGCCGGGTTGGACTTCGGGTCGGAGTCGTAGACGCCGTCGACGCCCTTCTTGCCCATGAGCAACACCTCGGCGCCGATCTCCATCGCCCGCTGTGCCGCGACCGTGTCGGTCGAGAAGAACGGCATGCCGGCGCCGGCGCCGAAGATGACGACGCGGCCCTTGTCGAGGTGACGCATGGCGCGGCGCGGGATGTACGGCTCGGCGACCTGGCCCATCGCGATGGCGGTCTGGACCCGGGTCTCGACGCCCTGCTTCTCGAGGAAGTCCTGCAGCGCGAGGCAGTTCATCACCGTGCCGAGCATGCCCATGTAGTCGGCGCGGGCCCGGTCCATGCCGTGCTGGGAGAGCTCGGCGCCGCGGAAGAAGTTGCCGCCGCCGACCACAACGGCGACCTGCACGCCGTCGCGCGCGACCTCGGCGATCTGGCGCGCCATCGCCGCGACGACGTCGGGGTCGACGCCGACCGCGCCGCCGCCGAAGACCTCGCCGGAGAGCTTGAGCACGACGCGGCGATAGCTGCCGCCTTCGGTCGTTCGCTGCACGGTCGCGGCCTCCCTCGCCCCGGCCTCCGGCCGGGTCCTCGTCCTCCGCAGTCTGCCAGCCACCCGCGGCGGCGGGTGGCCGGCAGCAGCGGCCTCCTGGTCGGCGGTCAGCCGCCGACCTCGAAGCGGGTGAACCGCAGCACGCGGACCCCGGCCTCGTCGAGCAGCGCCCTGACCGACTTCTTGCTGTCCTGCACCGACGGCTGCTCGAGCAGCGCGACGTCCTTGAAGAAGCCGGTGACCCGGCCTTCCACGATCTTGGGGAGGGCCTGCTCGGGCTTGCCCTCCTCCTTGGCGGTCGCCTCGGCGATGCGCCGCTCGTTCTCGACCACGTCCGCCGGCACCTCCTCACGCGACACGTAGGTCGGGCGCATGGCCGCGACCTGCATGGCGGCGCCGCGCGCCGCGGTCAGGTCGTCGCCCTCGAACTCGACGAGCACGCCCACCTGCGGCGGCAGGTCGGCGGCCCGCTTGTGCATGTACGTCGCGACCTGCCGGCCTTCGGCGCCGAGCACGACGACGGCGGTCAGCTCGAGCTTCTCGCCGATGACTGCGGCGACCGAGTCGATGTTCTCGGCCACCGTGCGCCCGTCGGCCAGCGTCTCCGCGAGGAGCGCCTGGACGTCCCCGGTGCCGGTCTTGGCGGCGTGGGCGACGATGTCCGCGGCGAGCTGCTGGAACTGCTCGTTCTTGGCGACGAAGTCGGTCTCACAGTTGAGCTGGATCATCGCTCCGTCGGCCGCCGCGACCAGGCCGTTGGTGGCACTGCGCTCGGCGCCGCGCTCCTTGACCTTGGTCTCGCCCTTGATCCGCAGGGTCTCGACGGCCTTGTCGAAGTCGCCGCCGGTCTCCTCGAGGGCCTTCTTCGCGGCCATCATCCCGGCGCCGGTCGCGTCGCGGAGCTTCTTGACCTCCGCGGCGGTGATGTTCGCCATCTCTCGCTCTCTTCGGTGTCGTGGGGGCCGCCCGTGGTGGGCGACCGTCCCGTGGGGCTACGGCGGGGCTACGGCCCGGTCAGGCCTGGGTCGGCTCGGCTCCGTCAGCCGCGGGGGCCTCGGTCGCCGGAGCCTCCGCCGCGGGTACCTCGGTCGCCGGGGCCTCCGCCGCGGGTGCCTCGGCAGCGGGCGCCTCGGTGGCGTCAGCCGCGGGCGCCTCGGTGGCGTCAGCCGCCGGCGCCTCGGCCGCAGGGGCCCCGGTCACCTCGGTCACCTGGGTCACAGCGGTGTCGGCGGCGGCGCCCGCCGGGGCAGTGGCCTCGGCGCCGGCGCCCTCGACGACCTCACCGGCGGCCGGCGTGCCCTCGGCGGCCTGGCCGCGCAGCAGCTCGCGCTCCCACTCGGCCAGCGGCTCGTCGGTGGCGAGGCCCTCGGGCTTGTCGTCGCCCTCCTGCGAGGTGCGCACGCGGGCCATCAGGCCGTCGGCGACCGCGTCGGCGATCACCCGGGTGAGCAGCGTGACCGATCGGATCGCGTCGTCGTTGCCGGGGATCTTGTAGTCGACCTCGTCCGGGTCGCAGTTGGTGTCGAGGATCGCGACCACCGGGATGCCCAGCTTGTGCGCCTCGCCGACGGCGATGTGCTCCTTCTTGGTGTCGATGATCCACACCGCGCTCGGGACCCGGGTCATGTCCCGGATGCCGCCGAGGGTCTTCGTGAGCTTGTCCTTCTCGCGGCGCAGGACCAGCAGCTCCTTCTTGGTCATGCCCGAGCCGGGCACGTCGTCGAAGTCGAGCTGCTCGAGCTCCTTGAGGCGCTGCAGCCGCCCGTGGACGGTCTGGAAGTTGGTGAGCATGCCGCCCAGCCAGCGCTGGTTCACGTAAGGCATCCCGACCCGGGTCGCCTGCTCGGCGATCGCCTCCTGGGCCTGCTTCTTGGTGCCGACGAACATCACCGAGCCGCCGTGCGCGACGGTCTCCTTGATGAACTCGTACGCGCGGTCGATGTAGGACAGCGACTGCTGCAGGTCGATGATGTAGATGCCGTTGCGCTCGGTGAAGATGAAGCGCTTCATCTTCGGGTTCCAACGGCGGGTCTGGTGCCCGAAGTGCACGCCGCTCTCGAGCAGCTGCTTCATGGACACGACCTGGTTGGTGGCCATGGTCCGGCCTGCCTCTCCTGCGCTCCCGCGGCCCCGTCGTGCGACGGTGGCGGCAGGGCGCCGCTCGGTTCGTCACGGTCGGCCGGCCGGCCGCCGCGTCCTGACGCCTGCGGGAGCGCCCGCCACCGTCGCGGCCCGGAGGCCGGTCGGGAGGACCGAGGGCGCGCCCCCGTCGGTGACCGGGAGTGTCCGGCCGGTGACGGCGTGCGGGCGTGCGAAGTCGACCCGCAGGACGGGTCGCTGCCGGCGAGTGTACGCCCCGCGCGCACCTGCCCGGAAATCCACAGCGGGGCGAGACGTCCCGCTCGTCCACAGATGCCGCCCGGGCCACCGGGCGGCCGGTGAGGGCCGCCAGGCTGGCCCGGTGCCGCTCCATCGTCCCGCCCTGGTCGTGCTGACGGTCGCCGCGACGTGGGGCTGGCCGGTCCCTCCGGCGGCCGGGGTGTCCGGGGTGGCCGGCGCGGGTTGGGGCTGGCCGCTCGACCCGGTGCCCGTGGTGGTGGCGCCGTTCGTGGCCCCGGCCGGCCCGTTCGCCTCGGGGCACCGCGGCGTCGACCTGGCCGCGGCGGTGGGCGCGGAGGTCCGGGCCGCCGGCCCGGGGACGGTGGCGTTCGCCGGCCCGGTGGCGGGCCGGCCCGTGGTCAGCATCGACCACCCGGGCGGGCTGCGGACGACGTACGAGCCGGTGACGCCGGTCGTGGCGCGCGGCGACCCGGTGGCCCGCGGCGACCCGGTCGGCACGGTGGCGGCGGCGCCGGGGCACTGCCTGCCGGCGACCTGCCTGCACTGGGGGCTGCGCCGTGGCGAGACCTATCTGGACCCGCTGGCCCTGGTGGGGGCCGGCGCCGTCGTGCGCCTGCTCCCGATGTGGGCCTGGTCGGCTGCCGACCAGCCGCTCGGCGCCGCAGCGGCCGGCGCCGCAGCTGCGCCCGGCGTGACCGCGTCGCGCGTGACCGCCACGGCATCCGTGACCGCGACGCCCGGCCTGACCTCGACAGCAGGCCGCGACCGGCGACCCGACCGTGGCCCGCTCCTGGTCGCCGACCGGCTCAGAGCAGGGCGGGCAGGTCGGCCGCGAGGCGCCGGTAGTCGTCGGGCGCGTTGTAGGCGTGGGCGGACAGGCGCAGGAACCCGCGCCCCGCCCAGGCGGTGACGCCCACCTCGACCCCCGCCTCCTCGCCGATCCGGTTGCGCAGCGCGTCCGCTTCTCGGGTGTCCCGGACCAGGCCGTCGGGCAGCGGGACGAGCTGCATGCTGACCGCGGGGTCCCGCGGCAGCGCCGCCGGGTCGAGCCGGAGGGCCTCGGCGACGATCCGCTGGCCGGCGACGGCGAGCTCCGCGTTGTGCCGGCGCAGGCGGTCCAGACCGAGGCGCTCCAGCACCCGCAGGGCGCGCGGAGCCGACAGCCAGGCGGTCATGTCGTCGGTGCCGATGTCCGCGAAGGCGTCCGGGAAGCCGTCCGCCTCGCCCCACGACGCGACGAGCGGCAGCAGGGCGGACCGCCAGCGCGGCGCGGCGTTCAGGAGTGCCGTCCCCCGCGGGGTGAGGCACCACTTGTGCAGGTTGCCGACCCAGAAGTCGGCGCCCAGCCGCTCGACCTCGACGGCCAGCATGCCCGGGGCGTGCGCACCGTCGACGAGCACGGCGACGCCGCGCTCCTGGAGGGCCGGCACCAGCTCGACGAGAGGCAGCCGCCGGGCGGTCGGGCTCGTCACCTGCTCGAGGACGACGAGCCGGGTGTGCGGGCCGGTCGTGTCGAGCACCCGCCGGGCGTGGGCGGCGTCGTCCTCGTCGAGCGGCAGGTGCACGACCTCGACCCGGGCCCGGGCCCGGCCGGTGAACCGGTCGGCCGCGATCCGCACCGCCCCGTACGCGTGGTCGGTGAGGAGGACGGACTGGCCGGCCTCGAGCGGGAACGACGCCAGGACGGTGCTCACCGCGGTCGTGGCGTTGCGGACGAAGGCGGTGCCGCGCGGGTCGGCCCCGAGGAAGGCGGCCACCTCGTCACGCGCGGCAGCCAGCACGGCCGGCAGCTCCCGGTTGAAGAACCGGACCGGGTTGGACTCCATCCGCTGCCGCCAGGACGCCTGCTCCTCGAGGACCGCGGTGGGGACGGCGCCGTACGACCCGTGGTTGAGGTGGGCGACGGTGGGCTCGAGGGGCCACAGGTCGCGGACCTCGGCCCAGTCGTCCCCCCAGACCGGGTTCTCGGCCGGCCCGACACGCGGGATGGCGGGTTCGACTGGCACCGGCCAAGACTAGGAGGCACCCTCGGCAGGTGCTCGCGCTGCCACGCCCGCTGACCGCCTCGCTGCTCGCGCTGGCCCTCGCCGTCGCCCTGCAGGGCCTGGTCCCGGCGCCGGCGCGGGCCGAGCCACCGCGCTGGCACCCGAGCCGCCTGGCCCACGTCGGCGCCGCGGGGCAGGTCGTCGTCGTGACCTCCGACGCCTGGTCGAGCCGGCGCGGGGTGCTGCGGACGTACGGGCTGATGCCGGACGGAACTTGGCGACAGGCGCTGGACCCGAGCCGGGTGTGGCTGGGCTGGAACGGCTTCGTCCTGGCGGACCGGCGGCAGCAGAACACGTCCACGACACCAGCGGGGAGCTTCCCACTGCCCTGGGCGTTCGGGACCCGGCCGGACCCGGGGACGGCACTGCCGTACCGGGAGGTCGACCCGACCGACTGGTGGCCCTACGACCCGAGAGACCCCGCGACCTACAACGTGTGGCAGCCACGCCGCGGCCGGGCCTCGGACTGGCGGACCTCGTGGGCCGAGGACCTCTCGTCGTTCGGCCGGCAGTACCGGCACGCCGTCGTCGTCGGATACAACCTGCCCGGCGGAGTGCACCGGGCCGGCGGCGAGCTGGTGGCCAGCCGGACGTCGGACACCCGCCGTGGCGGCGGCATCTTCCTGCACGTCCAGGCCCGGGAGGTGCTGGACCGGCCGACGGCCGGCTGCGTGGCGATGGCGCCGCGACGGATGACCGCGCTGCTGCGGTGGCTGGACCCCGCCGCCGGGCCGATGGTGGTGATGGGCCCGCGCCGGGTGATCGACCGGATGTAGCCCGCCGGTCAGTCCTTGCCGTCGGCGAGCTTGCCGCGCAGCTGCAGGACCGCCTTGGTGTGCATCTGGCAGATCCGGCTCTCCGTGACGCCGAGCACCTGGCCGATCTCGGCCAGCGTGAGCCCCTCGTAGTAGTAGAGGGTCACGACGATCTTCTCCCGCTCGGGCAGGGTGTTGATCGCCTTGGCGAGGAGGTACTTGGTCTCCTCGGACTCGAACGCGAGGACCGGGTCCTCGGCGCGGGTGTCCTCGAGGGTGTCGACCAGGCTGAGCTTGTCGCCCTTCTCGCCGCCGACGCTGAGCAGCTCGTCGAGCGCGACGACGTTGACGAAGGACACCTGGCTGAAGATCGCGTGCAGGTCGTCGAGCTTGATGCCCATCTCGGCCGCGACCTCGGCCTCGGACGGCGTGCGGTGCAGCTCGCCCTCGAGCTTGGCGTAGGCCTTCTCGACCTCGCGGGCCTTGTAGCGCACCGAGCGCGGGATCCAGTCGATAGCGCGTAGCTCGTCGATGATGGCGCCGCGGATCCGGCTGATGGCGTACGTCTCGAACTTGATCGCCCGGTCCAGGTCGAACTTCTCGATCGCGTCGATCAGCCCGAAGATGCCGTACGACACCAGGTCGGCCTGCTCGATGTTCGGCGGGAGGCCCACGCCGACCCGGCCGGCGACGTACTTGACCAGCGGCGAGTAGTGCAGGATCAGCCGCTCGCGCAGGGCGCCGTCGGCCGTCTTCTTGTACTGCTGCCAGAGCTCGCGCAGCGCCGCCTCGGCGGCGGTCTTCTCGTCAGCAGCCTCGTCCACGGCGACGTCCCGCTCGGTCACGGCGCCCACTCCCCCGCTCGCCGTGGCGGCACTGCCGTCACGCCCGTGGGTGCGCTTGGTCATAGGTCGCCTTCAGCCTCTCGACGGACACGTGCGTGTAGATCTGGGTCGTTGCGAGCGTAGCGTGGCCCAGCAGCTCCTGAACGGTTCTCAGGTCGGCTCCCCCTTCCAGCAGGTGCGTGGCAGCCGAATGGCGGATGCCGTGCGGGCCCAGGTCCGGGACCCCTTCGACCCCGCGCAGCAGCTCGTGGACCGAGCGCCGCACGGTCCGGGGGTCAACGCGCCGCCCCCGGCGTCCGAGGAACAGCGCCGGGCCGCTCCCGCTTCCCGCCAGCGCCGGCCGGCCGTCGGACAACCACTCGTCCAGCGCACGCAGGGCCGGGAGCCCGACGGGCACGGTCCGCTCCTTGGCCCCCTTGCCCATGACCCGCAGCACCCGGCGGCCCCGGTCGACGTCCGGCAGGTCGAGCCCGCACAGCTCGCCGACCCGGATGCCGCTGGCGTAGAGGACCTCGAGGACGGCGCGGTCCCGCAGCCGCACCGCCCGCTCCGCCGGCCCCTGCTCGGCCGGGTCGGCACCGGCGTCGGCCGGGCCAGCCCCCGCGTCGCCGGTCCCGCCCGGGTCGGTGGCCGGCGGCCCCGCTGCGGGCGACCCTGCCGCGGCCAGCTCCAGCACGGCGGCCGCCTCGTCGCGGCGCAGGACCGCGGGCAGCGAGCGGCCGGACCGGGGCGTGGCCAGCAGGGCGCCGGGGTCGCGCTCGAGCAGCCCCTCGCGGATCGCCCAGGCGGTGAAGGTCCGCGCGGCGGCGGCCCGCCGGGCGAGGGTGGTCTTGGCCCGTCCCCGGCTGGCCTGTCCGGCCAGCCAGCTGCGCAGGGTGCGCAGGTCGAGCGCCGAGATGGCGTCGGCGCCCATCCGGTGCGCGTGGTCGAGCAGCGTCGTGACGTCGCCGCGGTAGGCGCGGACCGAGTGCTCGGAGAGTCCGCGCTCCGAGCGCAGGTGACGGGTGAACGCCGTCAGGGCGTCCGCCATCGCCGGCGGCAGGGCGCCGTCGCCTGCCGTCGCTGCTCCCGAGTCAGCCCCCACGGGGTCACCGTGACCCGCGCCCGGCGCCGAGGCAAGCACCGCCGCGCCGCGCCGCGCCGGTCCGGCCAGGGTCAGGCGCGGCGCCAGGCGCCGTCGCGGGACCTGGCCAGGCCGGCCGCGCCCAGACGGCCCAGCGCGCGCAGCACCCCGGGTGGGTCCACCCCGGCGACCCGGGCGACGGCGTCGGGGGCCGCCCAGCGACGGGCCGGCAGCGCCTCGAGGACCCGCAGCGCCTCGGGGTCCAGCACGTCGTGCGCCCGTACCTCGCCCCGGTCCGCCGTGAGCGCGTCGCCGCCGAGGGCACCCACCTGGTCGACGACGTCGGCGGCCGAGGTCACCAGGGCCGCTCCCTCGTCCCGCAGCATCTGGTGGCAGCCCGCGGACATCGCCGACGTCACCGGCCCGGGCACCGCCATCACCGCCCGGGACAGCCGGTCGGCGTGCCCCGCCGTGTTGCGCGCACCGCTGCGGACCGCCGCCTCCACGACGACGGTCCCCCGGGTCAGGGCGGCGATCACCCGGTTGCGCTCCAGGAACCGGGTGCGGGTCGGTCGGGCGCCGGGCGGCAGCTCGGACACGACGGCGCCGCTGCCGCCCACCGCGGCCAGCAGCCGCGTGTGCGCGGTCGGGTAGGCGAGGTCGATGCCGCACGCCAGCACCGCCACGGTCGGGGCGCCGACCGCCAGCGCGCCACGGTGGGCCGCCGCGTCGATGCCGAAGGCACCGCCGGACACCACCGTCCAGCCCCGGTCGCTCAGCCCGGCCGCCAGGTCCGCGGTGACGGTCTCGCCGTACGGCGTGCACGCCCGCGCGCCGACCAGAGCCACCGACCGGTGGGCCATGCGCACGAGGTCGTCGCGCCCGGCCACCCAGAGCAGCAGCGGCCGGGCGTCGCCGAGGTCGTCGAGCCGCTCCGGCCAGCCGGCGCCGCCGGGCAGGACGAGCCGCGCGCCGGCCCGGCCGGCAACGGCGAGGTCGGTCTCGACGTCGGACTGGCCGAGGCGCACGCGGTAGGAGTCCAGCCGGCGCAGGCCGAGCGTGCCATCCCGGATCCCGGCCAGGACCTGGGACGCACCGAGCTCCCGGACCGCGACGCCCAGCACGGCGTCGCCCGGCTCCGCCAGCCGGCTCAGCGCCACCCGGGCCCGCGCGTCCTCGTCGAGGTCCCCGACCGTCCCGCTCGCGAGGTCGCCGCCACTCCCGCCACCCGTCATGCCGCCCGCCGGGTGCTGCCGCGGCTGTCCAGCGCCACCCGGACATCGTCGGCGTCCGGCCGGTCCCGGCCGGCCAGGTCGGCCAGTGTCCAGGCGACCCGCACCACCCGGTCGACCCCCCTCGCGGTGAGCCCGCCGCGGTCGAGCCGCTGCTCCGCCTCGGCGACGACGTCCCAGGGCAGCCGCCACTCCCGGCGCAGCACGTGCCCGGGCACCTCGGCGTTGACCCGCCACGGAGTCCCGGCCAGGCGGGCCGCCATCCGCCCCCGAGCGGCCAGCACCCGCGCGGCCACCGCTGCCGTCCCTTCGGCACCGGCCGGGTCGCCGTGCAGGTCGGCCCGCGACGCCGCCCGCATCTCGATCCGCAGGTCGACCCGGTCCAGCAGCGGGCCCGACAGCCGCCCGAGGTAGCGGATCCGGGCCATCGGGGTGCAGCTGCAGGCGGCGTCGCGCTCGGTCGCCAGCCCGCACGGGCAAGGGTTGGCGGCGAGCACCAGCTGGAACCGGGCCGGGAACCGCACCTGCGCCGCCAGCCGGGCCACCGTGATCTCGCCGGACTCCAGCGGCTCCCGCAGCGCGTCGAGCACCCCCGGCGCGAACTCAGGCGCCTCGTCGAGGAACAGCACGCCGCGGTGCGCCAGCGACGCGGCTCCCGGCCGGAGCACGTGCGAGCCGCCGCCGACGATCGCCGGCACCGACGCGGTGTGGTGCGGCGACTGGAACGGCGGCCGGGTCAGCAGCGGGGTCCCGCCGGCGCGGCCCAGCGTGCCGGCCACCGAGTGCACGGTGGTGACCTCCAGCGCCGCCTGGTCGTCCAGGGCGGGCAGCAGGCCCGGGAGCCGCTCGGCCAGCATCGTCTTGCCGGCACCGGGCGGCCCGAGCATCAGCAGGTGGTGCCCGCCGGCCGCGGCCACCTCGAGCAGGTAGCGCGCGGTCGCCTGCCCCAGCACGTCGGCCAGGTCCACCCGGTGCAGGTCCTCCAGCCGGTCGTCCGCTGCCGACGTGGACGAGCCCGCCTCTCCCGGGCGGTCGAGGCGGTCGAGGTCGTCGAGCCGGACCACGTCAGCGGCCGGCCCCTCGGGCGGCTCCTCGCCCCGCGCCCGGGCCACCAGCTCGCGCACGGTGCTCACGCCGGTCACCTGGACGCCGGGCACCAGCGCCGCCTCGGCCGCGTCCGCGGCCGGCACGACGACCGACCGGACACCCGCCCGGGCAGCCGCGGCGACCGACGGCAGGACCCCGCGCACCGACCGGACCCGCCCGTCCAGCCCGAGCTCGCCGACCAGCACCGCCTGCCAGAACGCACCTGGCGGTACGTCGCCCTGCGCCTCCAGGATCGCGGCCGCGATCGCCAGGTCGAACGACGAGCCGCGCTTCGGCAGGCTGGCCGGTGACAGGTTGACGGTCACCCGCCGGGTGGCCGGCCAGCGGAGCCCGCTGTTCACCAGCGCGGCTCGCACCCGGTCCCGCGACTCCGACAGCGACGTGTCCGGGAGGCCGACCAGCGCGTACGACGGAACGCCCTGGCCGAGGTCGGCCTCCCGGACACGTCGCTGTCGGAGTCGCGGGACCGGGTG
>DATHAP010000079.1 GCA_035489715.1 Actinomycetes bacterium | reverse complement strand
CACCGCGGACGCCACAGCGCTCTTCGTCGTGCTTCTCGGTGAGCTGAGCCGGTGGGGGCTGGCCAGGGACGAGGTGGAGAAGCTGCTGCCGCACGCGGAACGAGCGCTGACCTGGCTGGTCGAGCGCGGTGACCGTGACGGGGACGGGTTCGTCGAGGACCAGCGGGCCACCGACCGCGGGCTCGCCAACCAAGGGTGGAAGGACTCGTGGGACGGCGTGACCTTCGCGGACGGGACCGTCGCCAGCGGCCCGATCGCCCTGTGCGAGGTGCAGGGCTACACCTACGCCGCATATCTCGCCCGGGCGCACTTCGCCTGGGAGGCCGGTGACGAGGACGCGCGTCTCGAGTGGGCGGAACGCGCCGCCTCGCTCAAACAGGCCTTCAACGATCGCTTCTGGCTCCCCGACCGCGGCTACTTCGCACTGGCCCTCGACGGCGCGAAGCGGCCCGTCGACTCGCTGGCCTCCAACATGGGCCACTGCCTGTGGAGCGGGATCGTCGACGAGGACAAGGCACCCGCCGTCGCCGAGCGGCTCCTCTCGCCGGAGATGTTCTCTGGCTGGGGGGTGCGCACCCTGGCCACGGACATGGGCGCCTACAACCCGCTGAGCTACCACAACGGGTCCATCTGGCCGCACGACAACGCGCTGGTCGCCGCAGGCCTGATGCGCTACGGCTTCGTCGAGGAGTCACGGCGGGTGGCCACCGGCGTGCTGGACGCCGCCGCCGCCTTCGGTGGCCGGCTGCCGGAGCTGTTCTGCGGCTTCGGCCGCGACACCTACGAGCGCCCGGTTCCCTTCCCCACGTCGTGCTCCCCGCAGGCCTGGGCGTCCGCGACACCGGTGCAGCTGCTCCGGACCCTGCTGCGCTGGGACCCGTGGGTGCCGCACGGCACCGCCTGGCTGGCGCCGGCGCTGCCGGAGCGCTACGCCGACCTGACGCTCACGAACCTGCCGCTCGCCGGGTCCCGGTTGTCCGTCCGCGTCCAGGGCGGCCGGTTGGCCGGGGTCGACGGGCTGCCGGATGGACTCGAGATCCGCAACGAAGCGCGGCCGGCGACGAGCGCGGTGCATGACGACTCCGCCGACGGGTAGTCCGGCCTCACCGTCCAGCCGGAGGTGTCATGAAGATCGCCCTCGTCGCGCCGCCGTTCTACGAGATCCCGCCGAGCGGCTACGGCGGGATCGAGGCCGTCGTGGCGCTGCTCGCGGACGGCCTGGTCGACAGTGGCCACGACGTCACGCTGATCGCCGCCGGCGAGCCCGGCACCCGTGCGCGACACCTCACGACCTTCGACGAGCCGCAGTGGCCCCGGCTGGGGACCCCTGAGCCTGAGCTGCTGCACGCGGCCAGGGTCTCGGGGCTGCTCGACGAGCTGCAGCCCGACGTGGTGCACGACCACTCCGCCGCCGGCCCGGCCTTCGCGCGCGACCGCCAGGTGCCGCTGGTCATCACCTCCCACGGCCCGGCGACCGGCGACTGGGGCGAGTACCTGGCGGCGGCCGGACCGGAGATGTACCTCGTCGCGATCTCGCAGGCGCAGGTCGACATGGCGCCACGGCTGCCGTGGCGCCGGGTGGTCCACAATGCCCTGGACGTGTCGGGAATCTCCTGCCAGCAGGACAAGGGCGACCACCTGGTCTGGCTGGGCCGGATGTCTCCCGACAAGGCCGCGCACGTGGCTATCGACCTTGCCCGCGAAGCGGGGCGGCGCATCCTGCTCGCGGGCAAGGTCAGCGAACCGGACGAGAAGGAGTACTTCGACCGCGAGGTCCGCCCTCGGCTCGGCGACGACGCCGAGTTCGTCGACGAGGTGGCCGGGGACGACAAGTACGCGTTCCTCGGCGGGGCCGCCGGCTTCCTGTTCCCGCTGGAGTGGGAGGAGCCGTTCGGCATGGTGCTGCTCGAGGCGATGGCCTGCGGGACGCCGGTCCTCAGCCTTGCTCGCGGGGCGGTGCCCGAGGTGGTCGTCGACGGCGAGACCGGGTTCGTGCGACGCCACGCAGCCGACCTGGTGCCCCTGGTCGACCGACTGGGCGAGATCGACCCGTCGGCGTGCCGGGCGCACGTGGAGGAGAACTTCGGGCCTGAGCGAATGGTCGACGGCTACGTGGAGGGCTACCGCGACTGCCTGGCGAGCACGGCCGGCTGACCCGTCGCGGTCGACCCGGCCCGGCGGCCGGCGCCGGATCAGGGGCCGGCGGCGGCCAGCACCTTGGCCCGGATGTCGGCCGGCGAGCTGACCGACCCCCCGCGGTCGCGCAGCCGGTCAGCGATCTCGGCTCGCTCGGCGTGGCACATGACACCGACCACGTCCCCCGGCCTCGCCTCGGCGAGCAGAGCCTCCAGGCCGGCCAGCTCGGTCGGGTAGGACGGCACGTCCTCGACGCCCACCGCGGCGGCGCCCTCACGCAGCAGTGCGGTCAGCTTGTCGACCTCGCGGCCGCGCAGGTAGTGCTCCTTGTGCGCGATCACCAACCGGTCGGATCCGCGAGCAGCCAGCTCGGCGACGCCGCGGATGATCTCGTCGGTGCGGTCGCCCGGGGTGCCCATCTCGAGCAGGACCCGCGCGCCGGGGATCCGCAGCCCGGACAGGACCTCCACCAGGGCCGAGACGCCGGCCTCGTTGTGCGCCAGGTCCACCACCACGGTGACGCCCGCCAGGTCGTAGATGTTCATCCGGCCCGGGTTGTCCTCCGGCCCCGGCGCGAAGGACCGCAGCCCGTCGACCACCGCCTCGCGGG
This sequence comes from Actinomycetes bacterium, assembly GCA_035489715.1. Lineage (NCBI taxonomy): Bacteria > Bacillati > Actinomycetota > Actinomycetes > Actinomycetes bacterium. The sequence continues at coordinate 7,814 of DATHAP010000079.1, read as the reverse complement.
GCAGCCCCACGCCCAGGCCGGCTCCGACGGCTGCCAGCGCGTTCTCGACGTTCACGTGCGACAGTCCGGAGAGGGTCACCGGCACGTCGACGACCGGGACCAGCTGGTCGGGGTCGCTGCCCGGGTCGAGCACGGTGACCGCGCCGTCGAGGAGGGTGACCGCGCGACCACCCTCGTTGAGAGCGGTCCGCAGCGACGGCGAGTCGGGGTCGCGCGAGAACACGCAGACGTGCGCGTCGGCGCCCCGGCGCATGGCGAACGTGCGGGGGTCGTCGCCGTTGAGCACCACCCAGCCCTCCTTGCGGGTGACCCGGGTGACGACCGCCTTGACCTCCGCGAGCTGGTCGACCGTGTCGACGCCGTGCAGCCCGAGGTGGTCGGCCGACACGTTGGTGACGACCGAGACGTCGTTGTGCGTGACGCCGATGCCTTTGAGCAGGATGCCGCCCCGAGCCGTCTCCGTGACCGCCAGCTGGACGGACGCGTCGTCGAGCACCTGACCGGCACCGCTCGGGCCGGAGTAGTCGCCGGCCTCGACCAGCCGGCCGTCCACGAACACGCCGTCGGTCGACGACCACCCCACCACCAGTCCGGCGCACCGGCCCATCCGCGCCACCAGGCGCGAGGTCGTGGTCTTGCCGTTGGTGCCCGTGATCGCGACCACCGGCACGTGCGGCCGGCGCAGGGCAGGCGGCTCGCCCGGGTCGGCACTGCGCACGAACGCGGCCGCCGCCTCGACCCGGCCGTCGACGTCCGGCACCCCGTCCAGGACCCCGGCCACCGCGTGGGCAAGCGCCTCGGCGCGCCCCCGGTGCCGCCACGGGTAGGCCACCACGAGCCGGTGCGGGTCGGGCAGCGGCCGGGCGCGCACGGCCAGCCGGGTCGCCCCCGCCTCCATGGCCACCTGACGCAGCAGGGTCGCGACGACGCGGCCGGCGAAGCGCTGGCGCAGGCCGGTGCCCCTCGCCCCGGGCCGCGAGACGGCCATCCCGAGAGCGCGGGCCACAGCCCGGGCGGCGTCGTCGTCGAGGTCCAGCAGCGACGAGACGTCGAGGGTCAGCTTGACGGCGGGGCGGGGGAAGTAGAGGTTGGCGCCCTCGAGGACGCGGAGCTCGACGAGGGCCGGCCGGTGCTCGCTCATGGGAGGTCCATCAGCAGGCCACCGACGGCCGGTCAGGCGCCCATGGCGTGCACGCCGCCGTCGACGTGAACGATCTCCCCCGTGGTGGCCGGGAACCAGTCCGACAGCAGCGCGACGCAGCCGCGCGCGGCCGGCTCGAAGTCGGCGGTGTCCCAGGTCAGCGGCGAGCGCGTGGACCAGACACCGTCGAACTCCTCGAAGCCCGGGATGGACTTGGCGGCGGTGGTCTTCAGCGGCCCGGCGGCCACCAGGTTGACCCGCACCTTGTCCGGCCCCAGGTCGCGGGCGAGGTAGCGCGCGGTCGACTCGAAGGCGGCCTTCGCCACGCCCATCCAGTCGTACTTCGGCCAGGCGACCGTGGCGTCGAAGGTCAGCCCGACCACCGACCCGCCGTCCGGCATCAGCGGCCTCGCCGCGACCGCGAGCGCCTTGAGGCTGTACGCCGAGATCTGGACCGCGGTCGAGACGTCGTCCCACGACGTGTTGAGGAAGTTGCCCCCGAGGGCCGCCTCGGGGGCGAAGCCGATCGAGTGCAGCACCCCGTCCAGGCCGTCGACGTGCTCGCGGAGCCCGTCGGCCAGCGCGTCGAAGTCCTCCGGCTTGCTGGCGTCGAGCTCGACGATGGGCGGCGTCGTCGGCAGCCGCTTGGCGATCGTCTGGGTGATGCGCATCGTGCGCCCGAAGGAGGTGAGAACCACCTCGGCGCCCTCCTGCTGGGCGATCCGTGCCACGTGGAAGGCGATGGACGAGTCCATCAGCACTCCGGTCACGAGGATGCGCTTGCCGTCGAGCAGACCCATCTGCCGTCCTCTCTCAGTGGCCGATCAGAGACTGTCAGTGACCCATCCCGAGGCCGCCGTCGACCGGCAGCACGGCCCCGGTGACGTAGGACGCGTCGTCGCTCGCCACGAAGCGCACCACGCGAGCGACCTCATCGACGGAGCAGAAGCGGCCGAGCGGGATCTGGGACCGGTATGTCGCCTGCAGCTCCTCACCCAGCTCGGCGGTCATGTCGGTCTCGACGAAGCCGGGCGCGACAACGTTGAAGGTGATGCCGCGAGAGCCGAGCTCGCGGGCCAGCGACCGGGCGAGCCCGACCAGGCCGGCCTTGGATGCGGCGTAGTTGCTCTGCCCGGCCGACCCGAGCAGACCGACCACGGACGAGATGAACACGACCCGGCCGCGCCGGAGGCGCAGCATCCCCTTGGACGCCCGCTTCGCGACTCGCCACGACCCCGCCAGGTTGGTCTGGACGACGTCGGCGAAGTCCTCCTCGGACATCCGCATCATCAGCTGGTCACGGGTGATGCCGGCGTTGGCAACCAGGACCTCGACCGGACCCTGCTTCCCCTCGACGTCGGTGAAGGCCGCGTCGACCGATGCCGGGTCGGTCACGTCACAGCGCACGCCGAGCAGGCCGTCCGGCGGGTCCCCGGACCGGTAGGTGACGGCGACCCGGTCACCGTCGGCGGCGAGTGCCCGGGCGATGGCGAGCCCGATGCCCCTGTTGCCACCCGTCACCAGGACGCTGCGCCCGCCCGCCGAGCCCGGTGCCATGTCGTGCGTCGACGCCTGCGCTGAGGTCTCGTCGGTCACGGTCGGGACGGTATCGGCTACCGGCGGGTTCACCCAAAGCGCCCGCCACGGGCGGCACTGGCTAGGGTCAAGTCCGATGCGTGCGATCCAGGTCAGCCGCTTCGGGGGTCCGGAGGTCCTCGAGGCCGTCGACCTGCCCGCTCCCGTCCCCGGTCCCGGCCAGGTGCTGATCGAGGTGGCCACCGCGGGCATCAACTACGCCGACACCCACCAGACGTCGGACGACTACCTGGCCCCTCAGCAGCTGCCCTTCGTCCCCGGCGCCGAGGTCGTCGGGCGGGACGGCGACGGCCGCCGGGTGGTCGCGCTCCTCGGCAAGGGCGGGTACGCCCAGCAGGCGCTCGCCAGTCCGAACGCCACCTTCCCGGTGCCCGACAGCGTCGACGACACGGCGGCCCTCGCGCTGGTCGTGCAAGGCACGACCGCCTGGCACCTGCTGCGCACCAGTGCCCGCTTCGTGCCCGGCGAGAGCGTCGTCGTGCACTCCGCCGCCGGCGGCGTCGGCACGCTCGCCGTGCAGCTGGCCCGCGAGATGGGCGCGGCCCGGGTCATCGCCACCGCGTCGACCTCCGAGAAGCGCGATCTCGCTCGGGACCTCGGCGCCCACGTGGCACTGGACCCGGCGACCGACGACCTGACGGCGGCCCTGCTGGAGGCGAACGAGGGCAAGCCCGTCGACATCGTCCTCGAGATGGTCGGCGGCCGGGTCTTCGACGCCTCGCTGGCCGCGCTGGCGCCGTTCGGGCGCCTGGTGACGTACGGCCTGGCGTCCCGCGAGGCCCCGGCGCCGGTCCACGCCACCTCCCTGATGGCGACCTCACGGGCCGTCATCGGCTTCTGGCTGGTGCACGCCCTTCGGCTGCCCGGAGGCCTCCGGCCGGCCATGGAGGAGCTGGTCGACCTGCACGGGGCGGGCCGGCTCCGGGTGCTCGACGGGGGGCGTTATCCGCTGGCCGAGGCCCGTCGGGCGCATGAGGATCTACGGGCGCGACGTACCACCGGCAAGCTCACGCTCGACTGCACCGCCACCGACTGACGACGACCGATGACGACCTACTCAGACCGTCAGGGAGCACCTGTGACCGCAGAGATCGACGCGGCGTTCACCGACCTTCCGCTGCGACGGCTCGCCGACGCCGCGCTGACCCGGGCGCGCGAGCTGGGGGCCCAGCACGCCGACCTGCGGGTCGAGCGGATCCGGGACCAGAGCATGAGCCTGCGCGATGCACGCCTGGACGGGACCAGCGACCGGGAGGACGTCGGACTCGCCGTCCGGGTGGTGCACGACGGCACCTGGGGTTTCGCCAGCGACGTGGCGCTCACTCCCGAGGCAGCGGTGCGGATCGCGGAGCGCGCAGTGGAGGTCGCCAAGGTCAGCCGGCCGCTGTCGACCGAGCGGGTCGTGCTCGCCGACGAGCCGGCGCACGGTGACGTCACCTACGTCTCGGCCTACGAGCTCGACCCCTTCACAGTGCCGGACAGCGACAAGGTCTCGGTGCTCGCCGACTGGAGCGCGGCCCTGCTCGCCCACGACGTCGTCGCGCACGCCGAGGCCGTCGGGCACATGGTCATGGAGAACAAGTTCTACGCCGACCTGGCCGGCACGACGACCACCCAGCAGCGGGTCCGGGTCAACGTTCAGCTCGAGGCGGTCGGCGTGGACAAGGAGTCCGGCCGCTTCGACACCATGCGCACGCTGGCGCCGCCCGTCGGCCGGGGCTGGGAGCACGTGACCGGCTCGTCGTGGGACTGGGCGACGGAGCTGGACGAGCTGCCCGGCCACCTCGCCGACAAGCTGCGGGCGCCGTCGGTCGAGGCCGGCACCTACGACCTGGTGATCGACCCGTCGAATCTCTTCCTCACGATCCACGAGTCGATCGGTCACGCCACCGAGCTCGACCGGGCACTGGGCTACGAGGCCAACTACGCCGGCACCTCGTTCGCGACGTTCGACCAGCTGGGCTCCCTCGCGTACGGCTCCCCGGTCATGAACGTGACCGGCGACCGCAACACCGAGCACGGGCTCGCCTCGATCGGCTACGACGACGAGGGCGTCGCCGGGCAGCAGTGGGACATCGTCAAGGACGGCGTGCTGGTCGGCTACCAGCTGGACCGGGCGATGGCCCGGCTCAAGGACCTGGGCCGCTCCAACGGCTGCGCCTTCGCCGACTCCCCCGGCCACGTGCCGATGCAGCGGATGGCCAACGTGTCGCTGCAGCCGGCCGAGGGCGGCCCCTCGACGGAGGAGCTCATCTCCCGGGTCGACGACGGCATCTACATCGTCGGCGACAAGAGCTGGTCGATCGACATGCAGCGCTACAACTTCCAGTTCACCGGGCAGCGGTTCTTCCGGATCGAGAACGGCCGGCTTGCCGGACAGCTGCGCGACGTCGCCTACCAGGCGACCACCACCGACTTCTGGGGCTCCCTCGAGGCGGTGGGCGGCCCGCAGACGTTCGTGCTCGGCGGTGCGTTCAACTGTGGCAAGGGCCAGCCGGGCCAGGTGGCCGCGGTGAGCCACGGCTGCCCGACCACGCTCTTCCGCGGCGTGCGGATCCTCAACACCCAGGCGGAGGCCGGCCGATGAGCACCGTGCAGACCGACGTGAAGGCGCAGGAGGTCGTCGAACGCGCGCTGGCGCTGTCCGAGACGGACGGGTGCGTCGTCATCGCGCAGGAGACCAGCGACGCCAACCTGCGGTGGGCGGCGAACACGCTGACCACCAACGGCGTGATGCGCGGACGTCAGCTGACCGTCATCGCCACCGTCGGAAGCTCGGAAGGCACCGCCACCGGTGTCGTCGGGCGCAGCAACGTCGGCCTGGACGACGTGGAGGCGCTCGTGCGCTCGGCCGAGAAGGCCGCCCGCGAGAGCCGCTCGGCCGAGGACGCCAAGCCCCTCGTGGAGCCGGGGGACGTCCCGGTGTCCGGCGTCGGCTGGGACGAGGCGCCCGCGGAGACCTCGATCGGCGTCTTCTCGTCGATGGCTCCGGCCCTGGGTGAGGTCTTCGTGCGGGCCAGGGCCGAGGGTCGCGAGCTGTTCGGCTTCGCCGAGCACCAGATGTCCACGCTCTACCTGGGCACCTCGACCGGGGTCCGGGTTCGGCACGCCCAGCCGACCGGACGGATCGAGGTGACCGGCAAGACCAGCGACTGGTCGCGGTCGTCGTGGGTCGGCCAGGGCACCCGCGACTTCTCCGACGTCGACGTCACCCAGGTCGACGCCGAGCTGGCCCGTCGTCTGGGCTGGGCCGCGCGCCGGGTCGACCTGGAGGCCGGCCGCTACGAGACGCTGCTGCCGCCCAGCGCAGTCGCCGACCTTCTGGTCTACCTCTACTGGACCGCGGTCGCCCGGGAGGCCGACGACGGGCGCACCGTCTTCAGCCGGCAGGGCGGCGGCACCCGGGTCGGCGAGCGGCTCGCCGACGCGCCGCTGCGGATCTGGAGCGACCCCAAAGCGCCCGGGCTCGAGTGCGACCCCGTGGTGTTCGCAGCGTCCTCCGCCGCGTCGCAGTCCGTCTTCGACAACGGGATGCCGATCGGCGAGACCGACTGGCTGGCCGACGGCGTGCTGACGTCCCTGATCCAGACCCGGCACTCGGCGGACATGACCGGGCTTCCCTTCACCCCCGGCGTCGACAACCTGCTCATGTCGTCCGGCGACGCCAGCCGGGGCCTCGACGACATGGTCGCCGGCACCGGGCGCGGGCTGCTGCTGACCTGCCTCTGGTACGTGCGCGAGGTCGAGCCGCAGAACCTCCTGCTGACCGGCCTCACTCGAGACGGCGTCTACCTCGTCGAAGGTGGCGAGGTGGTCGCCGAGGTGAACAACTTCCGCTTCAACGAGAGCCCGGTCGACCTGCTGGGCCGCCTCGCCGAGGTCGGTCTGCACGAGCGGACGCTGGCCCGCGAGTTCGGCGACTACTTCACCCGTACGTCGATGCCGGCCTGGCGGGTCGCCGACTTCAACATGTCGTCGGTGTCGAAAGCGTCCTGAGGCTCTCACCTGTGCATTTGTCGGCCGACCACCTCCGGAGTCCGCACACAGTCCGCAAGAGCGGCGTCTAGGATGGTCCGTGCGCGCTCGTCGTCGCCCGGCCAGAGGTGCGCGTACACGCCGAGGGTGACTGCGGCCGTTGCGTGACCAGCATCATCTGGACCTGCTTGACCGACGCTCCCCCAGCGATCAGCGCGCTGGCCGCGTAGTGGCGCAGGTCGTGGGTCTTGTAGCTCGTCCCTGTCGCCTTCCAGAGCGGCTTCCAGGCCGTGTAGGTGAGCGGCCGGCCGAGGTCGTCGGTGAAAATCGACCCGTCAGGTCCGCCGCCGTACATCGCTAGGTGCGCGGCGAGCTCGTCGACGACGACCTGGCCGAGCGGCACCGTGCGGGCGCTGCTGCGCGTCTTGGGCGGTATGAAGCCGTCGGCCCGGCTGTCCCGCTGCCGCTCGACCCGCAAGGACCCGCGCAGGAAGTCGACGTCACCGACCTGGAGCCCGAGTGCTTCGGAGATTCGGAGCCCGGTCCGGGCGAGCAGAACCTCGAGGGCCCGCTGCCGCGGTGCGATGCCGTCCGCGACGGCTGCGACCTCGCGGGCGCGGGAGGCTTCACCTCGGTCGTGGGCCGCGACGGCAGCTTGACTCGGGCGCAAGGTGACGCGGGCACGAGGAGGTCGTCGACTGCCGCGCCCATGAGCTGAGAGAGGACGCTGAAGATGTTGTGGACACTGTTGGCAGACCGCTCCACTGCGACGCCGGACACGAACGCCTGCACGTCCGAGCGTTTCAGCGAGGACAGGGGGCGGTCGCCGAACGCCGGCAAAATGTAGTTCGTCAGAGCGTTGTCGGTGATCAGGGCCGGTCCATGCAGTCGCCCGCAGGTAGCCGGGCCGGTGCACGAGGGTCGAGCGCCATTGCGCCGCGAACGCACCGACGCTGACGCGGGCAGCCTTCGGGTCGATGTAGCGGCCGGTGACGACCGCGGCCGTCGTCTCGTCGAGGTGGCGGCACTTGCGTCGCTGCGGAAGTCCCGCCGAGTGATCCCGCGCTCCCATCGCTCCGGTGACTGCTCGAGACCGGGCGGC